>NZ_JBYSWF010000017.1:0-103866 GCF_058780865.1 Pseudomonas sp. GP01-A4 | reverse complement strand
CCCAAGCAATTTGCGTCGAAGAGACCAGATTGCGGTGTGTGAAGACGAAACGAACCGAAAGTTCGAGATCTTGCAAAACACCGAAAGCTATCACATACCCAATTTGCTGAAGCGAGGCCAGCTGGCCACGACTCAGTACCCGAATTTCTTGACGACCATAGAGCATTGGAACCACCTGATCCCATCCCGAACTCAGCAGTGAAACGATGCATCGCCGATGGTAGTGTGGGGTTTCCCCATGTGAGAGTAGGTCATCGTCAAGATTAAATTCCAGAACCCCTGATTGCTTATGCAGTCAGGGGTTTTGTTTTGCGCGGTCGGAAAATTTGGGCGGTCGAATTTCAAGCATCTTCAATGCTAACGTCCTGCCTTTCTATGCAATGGCCTAATGCATGGCTATCATGCGTGCCTCATTGTGAGGCGAGACCTGCATGCTGACGTTGTTGAAACTTCTAAAAGATGGCCGATTCCACTCCGGGGAGGCGCTCGGTGCTGCCTTGGGTGTCAGTCGCAGTGCTGTATGGAAGCAGCTTCAGCATCTCGAGGCGGAATTGGGTCTACCTATCCATAAAGTGCGCGGCAGGGGGTATCAGTTGGCTGCGCCCCTGATACTGTTAAGTGCCGATGAAATAGCTCGGCATGTACCTGTTCCTGCATGGCCTGTTCATATCTCTGACTCCATTGACTCTACCAATGCCGAGGCATTGCGGCTGATTGAATCGGGTCGCACTGCGCCATTTCTTGTGCTTTCAGAACAGCAAACTGCAGGCAGGGGAAGGCGCGGACGAAAGTGGGTCAGTCCTTTCGCTCAAAACGTCTACTACAGCCTTGTGATGCGGATCGAAGGCGGCATGCGTCAGTTGGAAGGGCTAAGCCTGGTGGTCGGACTTGCAGTTATGCAGGCGCTGCGCGACGCGGGTGTTCGTGGTGCAGGGTTGAAGTGGCCAAATGACGTTTTGGTCGGGCAGAAAAAGATCGCCGGAATTCTCCTGGAACTGGTCGGGGATCCCGCTGACGTCTGTCACGTCGTTATTGGTATCGGCATCAACGTGAACATGCAGAAGGCGGATGAGGTCGATCAGCAATGGAGCTCCGTACAGTTGGAGAGCGGCAGTGCTGTTGATCGCAACTACCTGGTAGCGCGTCTTGGAGTGCAGCTGCAGGCTTATCTTGAGCGTCACCAGGCATCTGGCTTTTCGGCAATTCAGGGTGAGTGGGAGCAAAGCCATTTATGGCAGGGCCGGCCTGTATCGCTCATCGCGGGCGTGAACCAGATTGACGGCGTGGTGCTGGGGGTCGATGGGCAAGGTGCATTGCGGTTGAGCGTGGATGGTGTTGAGAAAGTATATAGCGGTGGTGAGCTAAGCCTGAGGTTGCGTGATGATTCTTGAGCTCGACTGTGGGAATAGCTTTATCAAATGGCGGGTACTTGAGTCGGATAAGGCTCGTATCTTTGCCGAAGGTGTCGTTGGGTCGGATGCCTCGCTGATCGACAGCCTGTTCGCGCTCCCGGGGCTCGCGTTAAAAGACTGCCGGCTGGTGAGTGTTCGCGCTTCGGATGAGACAAGTCAACTGGTCGCTACCCTGGTCGAGGCATTTGGCGTCAAGGTGCTGTGTGCTGCTTCGGCGAGGCAGATGGGTGGGGTGCGGAACGGGTACGAAGATTTCGAGCGCCTGGGACTGGATCGTTGGCTCGCGATGCTGGGTGGGTTTCAGCTGGCGTCGGGCGCGTGCCTGGTGCTCGATTTTGGCACCGCCGCAACAGCGGACTTCATTTCCGCAGACGGTGAGCATCTCGGCGGTTTCATTTGTCCGGGGATGCCGCTGATGCGTAATCAGCTTCGAACACATACCCGCAAAATACGCTATGACGATATCGCCGCTGAACGGGCTCTTGAGGCGCTGTCTCCAGGGCGCACAACTGTGGAGGCGGTAGAGCGCGGCTGTACGCTCATGCTGAGGGGTTTTGTGTTGACCCAGCTGGAGTTGGCTCGAAGCTATTGGGGGAGCGATTTTACCGTCTTCCTTACCGGTGGGGACGCTGAGCTCGTGGCTGACGCTGTGCCTCACGGTAGGCTTGTCCCTGATCTGGTTTTTGTTGGCTTGGCGATGGCGTGCCCTTTGTCCTGAGGTTTTTATGCGTTGGCTGTTTCTGCTTTTGCTGGTCCTCAATGTCTTCTATTACATCTGGCATCAGCAGGAGGCCCCTCTGCGCGCTAAAGATGTCACGCCTTTGGCTCTCTATCGTGGTTCTCAGCAAGATATCCGCCTGTTGAGCGAATCGGCTGATGCGATGGTTCGGCGAGACAGGGCAAAAGCGCCTGATGCGCAGGCGATGTGCTTGTATATCGGCGGTTTGCCTGATCAGAAAGAGGCTCAATCCGTTGAGCAGCGCCTCACGAGCCTGGATATCAAGGTCAGGCTGCAGTCTCTGAACCTGCCTGATGCGTCGGGATATTGGCTGCGAGTGGCCCCTGAAAGCAGGCGTCTGGCCGATGATCTGCCCTTTGAAAACCTTGTTAATGAATTCAATGAGTTAAAACATAAAATAATGCCGTGCGAAGGCATTGCAACCTTCGAATAGTTTGCATAGAATGGCGCCCGCTTCGCAGTGAAGACCTTCTAGGTCGACAGGGTGAAGCGAAGGTCAACGCAGCTAACCTCATATTTTTTAATGAGAAAATGCTTGACAGAAGGCTGGCATGATGTAGAATGCCGGCTCGCTTAGGAGGGGTTCCCGAGCGGCCAAAGGGATCAGACTGTAAATCTGACGTCTACGACTTCGAAGGTTCGAATCCTTCCCCCTCCACCATTTTAGCGTGAGCTGCAAGCTCCGCGGGTATAGTTTAGTGGTAGAACCTCAGCCTTCCAAGCTGATGATGCGGGTTCGATTCCCGCTACCCGCTCCAAGTTTGCAGGTTGTGCAAGTTGTTTCGCTCTTGTAGCTCAGTTGGTAGAGCACACCCTTGGTAAGGGTGAGGTCAGCGGTTCAAATCCGCTCAAGAGCTCCATATAACAAGGCAGATATGAAAATATCTGCCTTTGTTTTAACAGCTACCTCCGGTTGAATATGCCCTCTCTCGCTGTTTTGTTTGGGTGGGTTTCAGGTCTGCAGGGGTTTGTTGTTGTAAAGTCTTTTTCAGATCGGCATAATTGTCGGCCTGATTTTGTTTTAGGTCAGTAGCTCAATTGGCAGAGCGACGGTCTCCAAAACCGTAGGTTGGGGGTTCGATTCCCTCCTGACCTGCCAGATTCACTTGGTGTGTCTGGCTTTCTTTTCACAGGATCTTCATAGATGACTCCTAAGGCTGAAGCTCAAGGCTCTCGCTTCGATCTGCTCAAGTGGCTTGTAGTAGTCGCTGTTGTGGTTGTAGGCGTTGTTGGTAACCAGTACTACTCTGGGTCGCCAATCCTGTACCGTGTCCTCGCATTGCTCGCCCTTGCTGCTGTTGCTGCCTTTGTTGGCCTGCAGACTGCAAAAGGCAAGTCGTTTGCGGTCCTGGTGAAGGAAGCTCGTACCGAGATCCGTAAAGTCGTTTGGCCGACTCGCCAAGAAACCACGCAGACCACGTTGATCGTGGTAGCTGTTGTTCTGGTTATGGCGTTGCTGTTGTGGGGGCTTGATTCCCTGCTCGGCTGGCTTGTTTCCTTGATTGTTGGCTAAGGGTGTCCCGTGGCTAAGCGTTGGTACGTTGTGCATGCTTACTCGGGTTACGAGAAGCATGTCATGCGCTCTTTGCTAGAGCGCGTAAAGCTGGCAGGCATGGAAGATGGCTTCGGCGAAATTCTGGTTCCCACTGAAGAAGTGGTTGAAATGCGTAATGGCCAGAAACGCAAAAGCGAACGTAAGTTCTTCCCTGGCTACGTGCTGGTTCAAATGGACATGAATGAGGGTACTTGGCACTTGGTCAAGGACACTCCTCGCGTCATGGGTTTCATCGGCGGTACCGCTGATAAGCCTGCTCCGATCACTGACAAAGAAGCAGAAGCAATTCTGCGTCGCGTTGCTGATGGTAGCGACAAGCCCAAGCCGAAGACGTTGTTCGAGCCGGGTGAGGTTGTTCGTGTCACAGATGGTCCGTTCGCTGATTTTAACGGCACCGTCGAAGAAGTTAACTACGAAAAGAGCCGGATCCAAGTGGCAGTGCTCATTTTCGGTCGCTCTACTCCGGTAGAGCTAGAGTTCAGCCAGGTCGAAAAAGTCTAGCTGAGCAAGCATCCCAACCCCGCAGCCTTAGGCTGTGGGGTTTTGTCGTCACTGGGATAAACGCGCAAGTAACCGGGGAGCCTTTCGAGGCGTTCGAACCCGTAATTGGAGTGCCTCATGGCCAAGAAGATTACCGCTTACATCAAGCTGCAAGTGAAGGCCGCTCAGGCCAACCCAAGCCCACCTGTTGGTCCAGCTCTGGGTCAGCACGGCGTGAACATCATGGAATTCTGCAAGGCCTTCAACGCCCGTACTCAGGGTATTGAGCCAGGTCTGCCGACTCCAGTGATCATCACTGTATACAGCGACCGTAGCTTCACCTTCGAAACCAAGTCGACCCCGGCTTCGGTTCTGTTGAAGAAAGCTGCTGGTCTGACTAGCGGTTCCGCTCGTCCTAACACCGTTAAGGTTGGCACCGTGACCCGTGCTCAGCTGGAAGAAATCGCGAAAACCAAAAACGCGGATCTGACTGCAGCTGATATGGATGCAGCCGTGCGTACCATCGCCGGTTCTGCTCGTAGCATGGGCCTTAACGTGGAGGGTGTGTAATGGCTAAGCTGACCAAGCGCCAAAAGGCTATCGCCGGCAAAATCGAAGCGGGCAAGTCCTACAACTTTGTAGACGCTGCTGCTCTGCTGACCGAGCTGTCGACTGTCAAGTTCAGCGAGTCTGTTGACGTTGCTGTAAACCTGGGCGTTGACCCACGTAAATCCGACCAGGTCGTTCGTAGCGCTACTGTGCTGCCACACGGTACTGGCAAGACTGTACGTGTAGCTGTCTTCACCCAAGGCCCAGCAGCTGAAGCTGCTCTGGCCGCCGGCGCCGATCGCGTTGGCATGGACGACCTGGCTGCCGAAATGAAAGGCGGCGACCTGAACTATGACGTCGTAATTGCTTCCCCGGATGCAATGCGCGTTGTAGGTCAGTTGGGTCAGATCCTCGGTCCACGTGGCCTGATGCCTAACCCTAAAGTCGGCACCGTGACTCCAGACGTAGCTACCGCGGTTAAAAACGCCAAAGCTGGTCAGGTTCGTTATCGCACCGACAAAAACGGCATCATTCACACCTCCGTTGGCAAAGTCGGCTTTGATGCCGTCAAGCTGAAGGAAAACGTTGAAGCCCTGATCGCTGATCTGAAGCGTATCAAGCCAGCTTCCTCGAAAGGTATCTACGTCAAGCGCGTTACCCTGAGCACCACTATGGGCCCAGGTCTGGTCATCGACCAAGGCTCGCTGGACGTATAAGACACAAATTGGCGCAAGTAATTGCGCCAATTGAAAGATTGGGGTCCCTGCCTGGCGGGGGCTATCCAAGACCGTAGGCGACGCAAGTCTTAAACCACAAGCCTACGCAGATGGTGCTCCCGGTTCCTTACCGAATCAGACACCAAAACGACATCCGGCCCAGGCCAGATGAAACGGTAACAAGCAGGAGTTAAACCCGTGGCAATTAATCTCGAAGACAAGAAGGCCATCGTCGCTGAAGTCAACGAGGCTGCCAAAGCTGCTCTGTCCGCTGTCGTGGCTGATGCCCGTGGTGTGACAGTAAGCGCTATGACCGGACTCCGTAAAGAGGCTCGTGAAGCTGGCGTATACGTACGTGTTGTACGTAACACCCTGCTCAAGCGCGCTGTTGCTGACACTGAATACAGTGTCCTCAACGACGTGTTCACTGGCCCGACCCTGATTGCGTTCTCCAAGGAACATCCTGGCGCTGCTGCCCGTTTGTTCAAGGAATTCGCCAAGGGTCAGGATAAGTTCGAGATCAAGGCAGCTGCGTTCGAGGGCAAGTTCCTCGCAGCTAACCAAATCGACGTACTGGCAACACTGCCGACCCGTAACGAAGCTATTTCTCAGCTGATGAGCGTGATTCAAGGCGCTACCAGCAAGTTGGCTCGTACTCTGGCCGCAGTTCGCGAGCAAAAAGAAGCTGCCGCAGCCTAAGGCTGAGCATCTCCTCTCGCGTATTTTTGTTTATTTCGATGGCCGCGTAGGCCGTCCCCCAATTCAGGAATTACAGCAATGTCTATCTCCCAAGACGATATCCTCAACGCCGTAGCTGAAATGTCGGTTCTGCAGGTTGTTGAGCTGATCAAAGCTTTCGAAGAAAAATTCGGTGTTTCCGCTGCCGCTGCTTCGGCTGGCCCAGCTGTTGCCGCTGTTGCTGCTGAAGAGCAAACCGAATTCAACGTCATGCTGCTGGAAGCTGGCGAGAAGAAAGTAAACGTGATCAAGGCAGTACGTGAACTGACCGGTCTGGGCCTGAAAGAAGCCAAGGCAGTAGTTGACGGCGCCCCTGCCCAGGTTCTGGAAGCAGTGTCGAAAGACGCAGCTGACAAAGCTAAAGCAGTGCTGGAAGAAGCAGGCGCTAAAGTCGAGCTGAAGTAAGCATCGACCTTGCGTCTCCAGCCCAAGCGTTAAGCTGAAGGCTGATGGCTGGTGGCTCTTGCCACCGGCCTTTTTCCGTTATTGGCAATCGACTCGGTCGTCGCCTATAACGCGCTGTAACCACCCGATGCGGTGGCGCAAACCATGGGGTTTGCAAGATTTTCTGGCTGCTCCCGTCGGGAGGGGCCAAACAAGCAGGTGACCAAGCTGGGGAACGCTGATGGCTTACTCATATACTGAGAAAAAACGTATCCGCAAGGACTTTAGCAAGTTGCCGGACGTCATGGATGTCCCGTACCTTCTGGCTATCCAGCTGGATTCGTATCGTGAATTCTTGCAGGCGGGAGCGACCAAAGATCAGTTCCGCGACGTGGGCCTGCATGCGGCCTTCAAATCCGTTTTCCCGATCATCAGCTACTCCGGCAATGCTGCGCTGGAGTACGTCGGTTATCGCCTGGGCGAACCGGCATTTGATGTCAAAGAATGCGTGTTGCGCGGTGTTACGTACGCCGTACCTTTGCGGGTAAAAGTCCGTCTGATCATCTTCGACAAAGAGTCGTCGAACAAAGCGATCAAGGACATCAAAGAGCAAGAAGTCTACATGGGTGAAATCCCCCTGATGACTGAGAACGGTACCTTCGTTATCAACGGTACCGAGCGCGTTATCGTTTCCCAGCTGCACCGTTCCCCGGGCGTGTTCTTTGACCACGACCGCGGCAAGACGCACAGCTCCGGCAAGCTCCTGTACTCCGCGCGGATCATTCCGTACCGCGGTTCGTGGTTGGACTTCGAGTTCGACCCGAAAGACTGCGTGTTCGTGCGTATCGACCGTCGTCGCAAGCTGCCGGCCTCGGTACTGCTGCGCGCGCTCGGCTATACCACTGAGCAAGTGCTGGACGCTTTCTACACCACTAACGTGTTCCACCTGAGCGGCGAAACCCTCAGCCTGGAACTGGTGCCTCAGCGCCTGCGTGGTGAGATTGCCGTTCTGGACATCCAGGACGAAAAAGGCAAGGTCATCGTTGAAGCCGGCCGCCGTATTACCGCGCGCCACATCAACCAGATCGAAAAAGCCGGTATCAAGACGCTGGAAGTGCCTCTGGACTACGTCCTGGGTCGCACCACCGCCAAGGTCATCGTGCACCCGGCCACCGGCGAAATCCTGGCTGAATGCAACACCGAGCTGAACACCGAGATCCTGGCGAAAATCGCCAAGTCCCAGGTTGTTCGCATCGAGACCCTGTACACCAATGACATCGACTGCGGCCCGTTCGTCTCCGACACCCTGAAGATCGACTCCACCAGCAACCAATTGGAAGCGCTGGTCGAGATCTATCGCATGATGCGTCCTGGCGAGCCACCAACCAAAGACGCTGCCGAGACCCTGTTCAACAACCTGTTCTTCAGCCCTGAGCGCTATGACCTGTCTGCGGTCGGCCGGATGAAGTTCAACCGTCGTATCGGTCGTACCGAGATCGAAGGTTCGGGCGTGCTGTGCAAGGAAGACATCGTCGCGGTACTGAAGACCCTGGTCGACATCCGTAACGGCAAAGGCATCGTCGATGACATCGACCACCTGGGTAACCGTCGTGTTCGCTGCGTAGGCGAAATGGCCGAGAACCAGTTCCGCGTTGGCCTGGTACGTGTTGAGCGTGCGGTCAAAGAGCGTCTGTCGATGGCCGAAAGCGAAGGCCTGATGCCGCAAGACCTGATCAACGCCAAGCCAGTGGCTGCGGCGGTGAAAGAGTTCTTCGGTTCCAGCCAGCTCTCGCAGTTCATGGACCAGAACAACCCGCTCTCCGAGATCACCCACAAGCGCCGTGTTTCCGCACTGGGCCCGGGCGGTCTGACTCGTGAGCGTGCAGGCTTTGAAGTCCGTGACGTACACCCGACTCACTACGGTCGTGTATGCCCGATTGAAACGCCGGAAGGTCCGAACATCGGCCTGATCAACTCCCTGGCTGCCTATGCGCGCACCAACCAGTACGGCTTCCTCGAGAGCCCGTACCGCGTGGTGAAAGACGCACTGGTCACCGACGAGATCGTGTTCCTGTCCGCCATCGAAGAAGCTGATCACGTGATCGCTCAGGCTTCGGCCACGATGAACGACAAGAAAATGCTGATCGACGAGCTGGTAGCTGTTCGTCACTTGAACGAGTTCACCGTCAAGGCGCCGGAAGACGTCACCTTGATGGACGTATCGCCGAAGCAGGTAGTTTCGGTTGCAGCGTCGCTGATCCCGTTCCTGGAGCACGATGACGCCAACCGTGCGTTGATGGGTTCCAACATGCAGCGTCAAGCTGTACCGACCCTGCGCGCTGACAAGCCGCTGGTAGGTACCGGCATGGAGCGTAACGTAGCCCGTGACTCCGGCGTTTGCGTCGTGGCTCGTCGTGGCGGCGTGATCGACTCCGTTGATGCCAGCCGTATCGTGGTTCGTGTTGCCGATGACGAAGTTGAAACTGGCGAAGCCGGTGTCGACATCTACAACCTGACCAAATACACCCGCTCCAACCAGAACACCTGCATCAACCAGCGTCCGCTGGTCAGCAAGGGTGATCGGGTTCAGCGCAGCGACATCATGGCAGACGGTCCGTCCACCGATATGGGTGAGCTGGCACTGGGTCAGAACATGCGCATCGCGTTCATGGCCTGGAACGGTTACAACTTCGAAGACTCCATCTGCCTGTCCGAGCGTGTGGTTCAGGAAGATCGCTTCACCACGATCCACATTCAGGAACTGACCTGTGTGGCGCGTGACACCAAGCTTGGGCCAGAGGAAATCACTGCAGACATCCCGAACGTGGGTGAAGCTGCACTGAACAAGCTGGACGAAGCCGGTATCGTTTACGTAGGTGCTGAAGTTGGCGCAGGCGACATTCTGGTAGGTAAGGTCACTCCGAAAGGCGAGACCCAACTGACTCCGGAAGAGAAGCTGTTGCGTGCCATCTTCGGTGAAAAAGCCAGCGACGTTAAAGACACTTCCCTGCGTGTACCTACCGGTACCAAGGGCACTGTCATCGACGTACAGGTCTTCACCCGTGACGGCGTTGAGCGTGATGCTCGTGCGCTGTCCATCGAGAAGACCCAACTCGACGAGATCCGCAAGGATCTGAACGAAGAGTTCCGTATCGTTGAAGGCGCGACCTTCGAACGTCTGCGTTCCGCCCTGGTAGGCCACAAGGCTGAAGGCGGCGCAGGTCTGAAGAAAGGTCAGGACATCACCGACGAAGTACTCGACGGTCTTGAGCACGGGCAGTGGTTCAAACTGCGCATGGCTGAAGATGCTCTGAACGAGCAGCTCGAGAAGGCCCAGGCCTACATCGTCGATCGTCGCCGTCTGCTGGACGACAAGTTCGAAGACAAGAAGCGCAAACTGCAGCAGGGCGATGACCTGGCTCCAGGCGTGCTGAAAATCGTCAAGGTTTACCTGGCAATCCGTCGCCGCATCCAGCCGGGCGACAAGATGGCCGGTCGTCACGGTAACAAAGGTGTGGTCTCCGTGATCATGCCGGTTGAAGACATGCCGCACGATGCCAATGGCACCCCGGTAGACGTCGTCCTCAACCCGTTGGGCGTACCTTCGCGTATGAACGTTGGTCAGATCCTTGAAACCCACCTGGGCCTCGCGGCCAAAGGTCTGGGCGAGAAGATCAACCGTATGATCGAAGAGCAGCGCAAGGTCGCAGACCTGCGTAAGTTCCTGCACGAGATCTACAACGAGATCGGCGGTCGCAACGAAGAACTGGACACCTTCTCCGACCAGGAAATCCTGGATCTGGCGAAGAACCTGCGCGGCGGCGTTCCAATGGCTACCCCGGTGTTCGACGGTGCCAAGGAAAGCGAAATCAAGGCCATGCTGAAACTGGCAGACCTGCCAGAAAGCGGCCAGATGCAGCTGTTCGACGGCCGTACCGGCAACAAGTTTGAGCGCCCGGTTACTGTTGGCTACATGTACATGCTGAAGCTGAACCACTTGGTAGACGACAAGATGCACGCTCGTTCTACCGGTTCGTACAGCCTGGTTACCCAGCAGCCGCTGGGTGGTAAGGCTCAGTTCGGTGGTCAGCGTTTCGGGGAGATGGAGGTCTGGGCACTGGAAGCATACGGTGCTGCTTACACTCTGCAAGAAATGCTCACAGTGAAGTCGGACGATGTGAACGGTCGGACCAAGATGTACAAAAACATCGTGGACGGCGATCACCGTATGGAGCCGGGCATGCCCGAGTCTTTCAACGTGTTGATCAAAGAAATTCGTTCCCTCGGCATCGATATCGATCTGGAAACCGAATAACACGTGACGCGAATCGAGAGCGGGGTTGTTTAGCCCGCTCTCTGCTCCGCCAGGAGGAAAGGCCTTGAAAGACCTACTGAATTTGCTGAAAAACCAGGGTCAAGTCGAAGAGTTCGACGCCATCCGTATTGGGTTGGCATCGCCTGAGATGATCCGTTCGTGGTCGTTCGGTGAAGTTAAAAAGCCGGAAACCATCAACTACCGTACGTTCAAACCAGAGCGTGACGGCCTGTTCTGCGCCAAGATCTTTGGCCCGGTAAAGGATTACGAGTGCCTGTGCGGTAAGTACAAGCGCTTGAAGCACCGTGGTGTGATCTGCGAGAAGTGCGGCGTTGAAGTTGCACTGGCCAAGGTTCGTCGTGAGCGCATGGCGCACATCGAGCTGGCTTCGCCGGTTGCCCACATCTGGTTCCTGAAATCACTGCCGTCCCGTATCGGCTTGCTGATGGACATGACCCTGCGTGATATCGAGCGCGTTCTCTACTTCGAGAGCTATGTCGTTATCGATCCAGGCATGACCACCCTTGAAAAGGGTCAGCTGCTGAACGACGAGCAGTATTTCGAAGCGCTGGAAGAGTTCGGCGACGATTTCGATGCCCGCATGGGTGCCGAAGCTGTCCGCGAACTGCTGCACGCTATCGACCTGGAACACGAGATTGGCCGTCTGCGTGAAGAAATTCCGCAAACCAACTCCGAAACCAAGATCAAGAAACTGTCCAAGCGTCTGAAGTTGATGGAAGCCTTCCAGGGTTCCGGCAACTTGCCAGAGTGGATGGTGCTGACCGTTCTGCCGGTTCTGCCGCCAGACCTGCGTCCGCTGGTACCGTTGGATGGTGGTCGCTTCGCGACTTCCGACCTCAACGACCTGTACCGTCGCGTGATCAACCGTAACAACCGCTTGAAGCGTCTGCTCGACCTGTCCGCTCCGGACATCATCGTGCGCAACGAAAAGCGTATGTTGCAGGAAGCTGTCGATGCCCTGCTCGACAACGGTCGTCGTGGCCGCGCTATCACCGGTTCGAACAAGCGTCCTCTGAAATCCCTGGCTGACATGATCAAGGGTAAGCAAGGTCGTTTCCGTCAGAACTTGCTCGGTAAGCGTGTTGACTACTCCGGTCGTTCGGTAATTACCGTAGGCCCGACCCTGCGTCTGCACCAGTGCGGTCTGCCGAAGAAGATGGCTCTCGAGCTGTTCAAGCCGTTCATTTTCGGCAAGCTGGAAATGCGTGGTCTCGCGACCACCATCAAAGCTGCCAAGAAAATGGTCGAGCGCGAGCTGCCAGAGGTTTGGGACGTTCTCGCTGAAGTGATCCGTGAACACCCGGTTCTCCTCAACCGTGCACCGACCCTTCACCGTCTGGGTATCCAGGCGTTTGAGCCAGTACTGATCGAAGGTAAGGCTATCCAGCTGCACCCGCTGGTCTGTGCTGCGTACAACGCCGACTTCGACGGCGACCAAATGGCCGTGCACGTACCGCTGACGCTGGAAGCCCAGCTGGAAGCGCGTGCGTTGATGATGTCGACCAACAACATTCTGTCGCCAGCCAACGGTGAGCCAATCATCGTTCCGTCGCAGGACGTTGTATTGGGTCTGTACTACATGACTCGTGAAGCGATCAACGCCAAGGGCGAAGGTCGTGTGTTCGCGGATCTGCAGGAAGTTGACCGTGTGTTCCGTGCCGGCGAAGCCGCACTGCACGCCAAGGTTAAAGTCCGCATCCACGAAACCATCAACGATCGTGACGGTGGCAGCGTCAAGAACACCCGTATCGTCGACACCACTGTCGGCCGTGCGCTGCTGTTCCAGGTTGTTCCACCTGGCCTGTCGTACGACGTGGTCAACCAGCCAATGAAGAAAAAGGCGATCTCCAAGCTGATCAACCAGTGCTACCGCGTGGTTGGTTTGAAAGAGACCGTTATCTTCGCTGACCAGTTGATGTACACCGGTTTTGCTTATTCGACCATTTCCGGCGTTTCCATCGGTGTTAACGACTTCGTTATCCCGGACGAGAAAGCCGCCATCATCGGTGCTGCCACCGATGAAGTGAAAGAGATCGAAAGCCAGTACGCCTCCGGCCTGGTAACCCAGGGCGAGAAGTACAACAAAGTGATCGACCTTTGGTCCAAGGCCAACGACGAAGTGTCGAAGGCGATGATGTCGAACCTCTCGAAAGAGCGTGTTATCGACCGTCATGGCGTGGAAGTCGATCAAGAGTCGTTCAACTCGATGTACATGATGGCCGACTCGGGCGCACGGGGTTCTGCTGCGCAGATCCGTCAGCTCGCCGGTATGCGTGGCCTGATGGCCAAGCCGGACGGTTCCATCATCGAAACGCCGATTACTGCGAACTTCCGTGAAGGTTTGAGCGTACTTCAGTACTTCATCTCGACTCACGGTGCTCGTAAAGGTCTGGCGGATACCGCGTTGAAAACCGCTAACTCCGGTTACCTGACTCGTCGTCTGGTAGACGTTGCGCAAGACTTGGTTGTGACTGAAGTTGACTGCGGCACCGAACACGGTCTGCTGATGACTCCGCACATCGAAGGCGGCGACGTTGTAGAACCGTTGGGTGAGCGCGTACTGGGTCGAGTAATCGCCCGTGACGTATTCAAGCCAGGTACCGAGGAAGTCATCGTTCCTGCCGGCACCCTGGTAGACGAGAAGTGGGTCGAGTTCATCGAACTCAACAGCATCGACGAAGTGATTGTTCGCTCGCCGATCAGCTGCGAAACCCGCTACGGCATTTGCGCCAAGTGCTACGGCCGTGACTTGGCTCGTGGTCACCAGGTGAACATCGGTGAAGCGGTCGGCGTTATCGCTGCCCAGTCCATCGGTGAGCCAGGTACCCAGCTGACCATGCGTACGTTCCACATCGGTGGTGCGGCAAGCCGGACCTCCGCAGCCGACAGCGTTCAGGTGAAGAATGGCGGTACCGTCCGTCTGCACAACCTGAAGCACGTTGAGCGAGTGGATGGCCACCTGGTTGCTGTGTCCCGTTCCGGTGAGCTGGCAATCGCTGATGACTACGGTCGTGAGCGTGAGCGTTACAAGCTGCCGTACGGTGCTGTGATTTCGGTTAAAGAAGGTGACAAGGTCGACGCTGGCGCAATCGTGGCCAAGTGGGATCCGCACACTCACCCAATCGTTACCGAAATGAAAGGTACCGTGACCTACGTGGGCATGGAAGAAGGCATCACGATCAAGCGTCAGACTGACGAATTGACCGGTATGACCAACATTGAAGTACTCGACGCCAAAGACCGTCCAGCTGCAGGCAAAGATATCCGTCCTGCCGTGAAGATGGTTGATGACAACGGCAAGGATCTGTTGCTGCCAGGCACTGACGTTATCGCTCAGTACTTCCTGCCAGCCAACGCCCTGGTCGGTGTTGCGGATGGTGCGAAGATCGCGATCGGTGATGTTATCGCTCGTATCCCGCAAGAAACTTCGAAGACCCGTGACATCACTGGTGGTCTGCCGCGTGTTGCCGACTTGTTCGAAGCTCGTCGTCCGAAAGAAGCGTCGATTCTGGCTGAAGTCAGCGGCACCATCGCGTTCGGTAAAGAGACCAAGGGCAAGCGCCGCCTGGTTATCACCCCGAACGACGGTAGCGATCCGTACGAAGAGCTGATTCCGAAGTGGCGTCACCTGAACGTTTTCGAAGGCGAACAGGTAAACCGCGGCGAAGTTATCTCCGACGGCCCGAGCGATCCACACGACATCCTGCGTCTGCTGGGTGTGAGTGCGCTGGCCAAGTACATCGTTAACGAGATCCAGGACGTTTACCGTCTGCAAGGCGTGAAGATCAACGATAAGCACATCGAGACCATCCTGCGTCAGATGCTGCGTAAAGTTGAAATCGCTGAATCCGGCGATTCGAGTTTCATCAAGGGCGACCAGATGGAACTGACTCACGTACTGGTAGAGAACGAGCGCCTGGCGAACGACGAGAAATTCGTTTCCAAGTTCACTCGTGTGTTGCTGGGTATCACCAAGGCGTCGTTGTCCACTGAGTCGTTCATCTCGGCGGCCTCCTTCCAGGAGACTACTCGCGTACTGACCGAAGCAGCGGTAACCGGCAAGCGCGATTACCTGCGCGGCCTGAAAGAAAACGTGGTTGTGGGTCGTCTGATCCCGGCCGGTACCGGTTTGGCCTACCACAGCGAGCGTAAGCGTCGCCGTGAACTCGACAAGCCGTTGCGCGTAAGCGCCAGTGAAGTGGAAGCTGCACTGACCGAAGCGCTGAACTCAAGCGGTAACTGAGTTCTGCGGTAAATAAGACCGGGCCCTGGCAGCCCCGTTCGTCGGATCGAGACAGATTTGTCCCGGTTCGATGGAAGGGGAGGTCGGGGCCTTGCCTTGACTGGGGACAAGATCCTCTTTAGACTCTTGTACCCCTAAATTTGGCGGGAATTCGTTCCTGCCATTTTGCTTTTCTTGCAAGACAATAGCGTCGCAAGACAACAGTGGAGCTAGTAGATGGCAACTATCAACCAGCTGGTACGTCAGCCGCGTAAGCGTATCGTCGAGAAATCCGACGTGCCTGCGCTGCAGAACTGCCCGCAACGTCGTGGCGTATGCACTCGCGTGTATACCACTACGCCGAAAAAACCTAACTCGGCACTGCGTAAAGTATGCCGTGTGCGCCTGACCAACGGTTTCGAGGTTTCCTCGTACATCGGCGGTGAAGGTCACAACCTGCAAGAGCACAGCGTGGTACTGATCCGCGGCGGTCGTGTAAAAGACTTGCCAGGTGTTCGTTACCACACCGTACGCGGCTCCTTGGATACTTCCGGCGTTAAAGGTCGTAACCAGGGTCGTTCGAAGTACGGTACCAAGAAGCCTAAGTAGTAGCGGCTTTTTGTAAAACTGAATCATCTTATTTTCTGAGTCGATAAGAGTAAGGTCGGAGGCGTCCCGAAAGGGCACCGATTCCGAGCGAACCTGAAGACCGTTTGAGGGCTTATCCATGCCAAGAAGACGCGTAGCAGCCAAGCGCGAAGTGCTTGACGATCCAAAATACGGAAGCCAAATCCTGGCCAAGTTCATGAACCACGTAATGGAAAGCGGCAAGAAAGCCGTTGCCGAGCGTATCGTTTATGGCGCGCTGGAAAAGGTTAAAGAACGCAAGAACAGCGACCCCCTGGAAATCTTCGAGAAAGCTCTCGACGCCATCGCTCCGCTGGTCGAAGTGAAGTCGCGCCGTGTAGGCGGTGCTACTTACCAGGTTCCGGTTGAAGTTCGCCCGTCCCGTCGTAACGCTTTGGCAATGCGCTGGTTGGTAGACTTCGCCCGTAAGCGCGGCGAGAAGTCTATGGCCCTGCGTTTGGCTGGCGAACTGTTGGACGCTGCTGAAGGTAAAGGTGCTGCTGTTAAGAAGCGTGAAGACGTGCACCGTATGGCTGAAGCCAACAAAGCTTTCTCGCACTACCGCTTCTAATTCTAGCTTCACTAATTTTGCGAGGGCTTTATGGCTCGTACTACTCCGATTAGCCGCTACCGTAACATCGGTATCGTTGCTCACGTGGATGCTGGTAAAACCACCACCACCGAGCGCGTACTGTTTTACACCGGCAAAAGTCACAAAATGGGCGAGGTGCATGACGGCGCCGCGACCACAGACTGGATGGTTCAGGAGCAGGAGCGTGGTATTACCATTACTTCTGCTGCTATTACCGCCTTCTGGAAAGGTTCCGAGAAGCAGTACAAGGACGAGCACCGCTTCAACGTAATCGATACCCCGGGCCACGTAGACTTCACCATTGAAGTTGAGCGTTCCCTGCGTGTACTCGACGGCGCTGTCGTTGTGTTCTGCGGTACTTCGGGTGTTGAGCCTCAGTCGGAAACCGTATGGCGTCAGGCCAACAAGTACGGCGTTCCACGTCTTGTTTACGTAAACAAGATGGACCGTGCTGGTGCCAACTTCCTGCGCGTGATCGGTCAGATCAAACAGCGTCTGGGTCACACTCCGGTGCCAATCCAGTTGGCTATCGGTTCCGAAGACAACTTCCAGGGTCAGATCGATCTGATCAACATGGAAGCTGTTTACTGGAATGACGCTGACAAAGGCATGGTTCCTGTTCGTAAGCCTATCCCTGCAGAACTGCAGGAGCTGGCTGACGAGTGGCGTAACAACATGGTTGAGGCTGCTGCCGAAGCCAGCGAAGAGCTGATGAACAAGTACCTCGAAGGTGAAGAACTCACCAACGTGGAAATCAAGGCCGCTCTGCGTCAGCGTACTATCGCTGGTGAGATCGTTCTGGCTGTTTGCGGTTCTTCCTTCAAGAACAAGGGTGTTCCCCTGGTTCTCGACGCCGTTATCGACTACCTGCCTGCTCCAACCGACATTCCTGCTATCAAGGGTACCAACCCTGATAACGAGGAAGAAGAGATGGAGCGTCACGCCGATGACAGCGAGCCGTTCTCGGCTCTGGCGTTCAAGATCGCTACTGACCCATTCGTGGGTACTTTGACCTTCGTCCGCGTTTACTCGGGCGTGTTGGCCTCCGGCGACGGCGTGATCAACTCGGTTAAAGGCAAGAAAGAGCGTGTGGGTCGTATGGTGCAAATGCACGCAAACGCCCGTGAAGAGATCAAGGAAGTACGCGCTGGTGACATCGCGGCCCTGATCGGCATGAAGGACGTCACCACTGGTGAGACCTTGTGCGACGCTGCCAAGCCAATCATCCTGGTTCGCATGGACTTCCCGGAGCCGGTTATTTCGGTTGCCGTTGAGCCTAAGACCAAGGATGACCAGGAAAAAATGGGTATCGCTCTGGGCAAGCTTGCTCAGGAAGATCCATCTTTCCGCGTCAAGACTGATGAAGAGACTGGTCAAACGATCATCTCCGGCATGGGCGAGCTTCACCTGGACATCCTGGTTGACCGGATGCGCCGTGAGTTCAACGTCGAAGCCAACATCGGTAAGCCTCAGGTTTCCTATCGTGAGCGCATCACGAAGAACTGCGAAATCGAAGGCAAATTCGTTCGTCAGTCCGGCGGTCGTGGCCAGTTCGGCCATTGCTGGATCCGTTTTGCTCCTGCTGATGAAGGTCAGGAAGGTCTGCAATTCGTGAACGAAGTAGTGGGCGGTGTTGTTCCTAAGGAATACATCCCGGCTATCCAGAAGGGTATCGAAGAGCAGATGAAGAACGGTGTTGTTGCCGGCTATCCGCTCATCGGCCTGAAGGCGACCGTTTTTGACGGTTCTTACCACGACGTCGACTCCAACGAGATGGCGTTTAAGGTGGCTGCTTCCATGGCTACCAAGCAACTGGCCCAGAAGGGCGGTGGTGAGTTGCTTGAGCCAATCATGGCAGTAGAAGTCGTTACGCCTGAAGACTACATGGGTGACGTGATGGGCGACCTTAACCGTCGTCGCGGCATGATCTTGGGTATGGAAGATACGGTTTCCGGCAAAGTGATTCGTGCCGAGGTTCCGTTGGGCGAGATGTTCGGTTATGCGACCGACGTTCGTTCCATGTCTCAGGGTCGCGCAAGCTACTCTATGGAATTCAAAAAATACAACACAGCTCCGGCGCACATCGCTGAAACTGTATCCAAAAAACAAGGCTGATTCAGTCCTTTAGGCAAGGAGTTAATTGTCGTGGCTAAAGAAAAATTTGATCGTTCCCTACCGCACGTAAACGTTGGCACTATCGGCCACGTTGACCACGGTAAAACCACTCTGACCGCTGCTCTGACTCGCGTCTGCTCCGAAGTTTTCGGTTCGGCTCGTGTTGACTTCGACAAGATCGACAGCGCACCAGAAGAAAAAGCTCGTGGTATCACCATCAACACCGCGCACGTTGAATACAACTCGCTGATCCGTCACTACGCTCACGTTGACTGCCCAGGTCACGCTGACTATGTGAAGAACATGATCACCGGTGCTGCCCAGATGGACGGCGCGATCCTGGTTTGCTCGGCCGCTGATGGTCCGATGCCACAAACCCGTGAGCACATCCTGCTGTCCCGTCAGGTAGGCGTTCCGTACATCGTGGTTTTCCTGAACAAGGCTGACCTGGTAGACGACGCTGAGCTGCTGGAACTGGTTGAGATGGAAGTGCGCGATCTGCTGAGCACTTACGACTTCCCAGGCGACGACACTCCGATCATCATCGGTTCTGCTCGTATGGCTCTGGACGGTCTTGACGACAACGAAATGGGCACCACTGCCGTTCGTAAACTGGTTGAGACTCTGGACAGCTACATCCCAGATCCAGTTCGTGTTATCGACAAGCCGTTCCTGATGCCAATCGAAGACGTATTCTCGATCTCCGGTCGTGGTACTGTTGTGACTGGTCGTATCGAGCGCGGTATCGTTAAGGTTCAAGATCCACTGGAAATCGTTGGTCTGCGTGACACTACCGTCACCACCTGCACCGGTGTTGAAATGTTCCGTAAACTGCTCGACGAAGGTCGTGCAGGCGAGAACTGCGGCGTTCTGCTGCGTGGTACCAAGCGTGACGACGTTGAGCGTGGCCAGGTTCTGGTCAAGCCAGGTTCGGTTAAGCCGCACACTACCTTCGAAGCTGAAGTGTACGTGTTGAGCAAAGAAGAAGGCGGTCGTCACACTCCGTTCTTCAAAGGCTACCGTCCACAGTTCTACTTCCGGACCACTGACGTGACCGGTAACTGCGAACTGCCGGAAGGCGTTGAAATGGTAATGCCAGGCGACAACATCAAAATGGTTGTCACCCTGATCAAAACCATCGCAATGGAAGATGGTCTGCGTTTCGCTATCCGTGAAGGCGGTCGTACCGTCGGCGCTGGCGTCGTAGCCAAAATCATCGCTTAATAAGTGATGACTTGAAAAAGCCCCCGCTCAGCGGGGGCTTTTTTATTGAGTTGACACCCATATGGGGCGTCTATAGAATTGCGCCTCCTTTTAACGGGCGTGTTGCGCTCGCTGGGAATAGCAGCCGGAGTCTGAAATCCAATGGCAAATCAGCAAATTCGTATCAGGTTGAAGGCTTTTGACCACAAACTGATCGACCAATCCACCCAGGAAATCGTGGAAACCGCGAAACGTACTGGTGCTCAAGTGCGTGGTCCAATTCCACTGCCTACCCGTAAAGAGCGGTTCACCGTTCTGGTCTCCCCGCACGTCAACAAAGACGCGCGTGACCAGTACGAGATCCGTACTCATAAGCGCGTGCTGGACATCGTCCTGCCAACGGATAAAACCGTTGATGCACTTATGAAGCTTGATCTGGCGGCCGGTGTGGAAGTACAGATCAGCCTCGGCTAAGACTTGGGTCTTAGTCGTGTAACGCTCTGAAATGGGCGGCCATAGCGGGTGAAAGCCCCGTACACTCATGAGGTTTACAACATGACTATTGGTGTAGTCGGTCGTAAATGCGGTATGACCCGTATTTTCACCGAAGAAGGTGTCTCCATTCCGGTCACGGTCATTGAGATCGAACCGAATCGCGTCACCCAGTTTAAAACTGAAGAAACCGATGGCTATCGTGCAGTGCAAGTCACTGTCGGCGAGCGTCGTGCTTCGCGTGTGACTGCTGCTCAAGCAGGTCACTTCGCTAAAGCAAACGTTGCAGCTGGTCGTACTGTCATGGAGTTCCGTCTTGAAGACGGCGACTACCAGGCTGGCGATCTGATCAACGCTGAAATCTTCGCCGCTGGTCAACTGGTTGATGTAACCGGTCAGTCCAAGGGTAAAGGCTTCCAGGGTACGATCAAGCGTTGGAATTTCCGTGGCCAAGACAACACTCACGGTAACTCCGTTTCCCACCGCGTCCCGGGCTCTATTGGCCAGTGCCAGACTCCTGGTCGTGTATTCAAGGGCAAAAAAATGTCCGGTCATATGGGCGCTGAGCGCGTGACCGTGCAGTCCCTCGAAGTAGTGCGCGTCGACGCTGAACGCAATCTGTTGTTGGTCAAGGGTGCTGTTCCTGGCGCTACTGGCGGCAACCTGGTTGTACGTCCAGCGGCCAAGGCTCGCGGTTAAGGGGAAGCTGACATGCAATTAAACGTAAATGACGCTCAAGCGATCGAAGTTTCCGAACTGACATTTGGCGGCGAATTCAACGAGACGCTGGTTCACCAAGCAGTCGTGGCCTACATGGCCGGCGGCCGTCAAGGTAGCAAGCAGCAAAAGACCCGTTCCGACGTTCGTGGTGGCGGTAAGCGCCCTTGGCGTCAGAAAGGTACTGGCCGCGCTCGTGCCGGTACTATCCGTAGCCCAATCTGGCGTGGCGGCGGTACCACTTTCGCAGCACGTCCACAGGATCACACCCAGAAGCTCAACAAGAAGATGTATCGCGCAGCACTGCGCTCCATCCTTGCTGAACTCGTGCGTACTGATCGTCTGGTCGTGGTTCAGGACTTCGCTGTTGAAGCGCCGAAAACCAAAGATCTGTTGAACAAGCTGAACGGCATGGGCCTGACTGACGTCCTGATCGTGTCTGAAGCTGTTGATCAGAACCTGTACCTGGCTGCTCGCAACCTGCCACACGTTGATGTACGTGACGTGCAAGGTTCCGATCCAGTTAGTCTGATCGCATACGACAAGGTGTTGATCACCGTGTCGGCCGTGAAGAAATTCGAGGAGCTGCTGGGATGAACCAGGAACGCGTATTTAAAGTTCTGCTTGGCCCGCACGTTTCCGAAAAGGCTACGGTTCTGGCTGACAAGAAAGGCCAGTTCGTTTTCAAAGTTGCAACTGACGCAACCAAGCTGGAAATCAAGAAGGCCGTCGAAAGCCTGTTCAGCGTGAAAGTAGAGCGTGTTACTACCCTGAATGTTCTGGGTAAGAGCAAGCGCACTGCTCGCGGTCTGGGCAAGCGTAATGACTGGAAGAAGGCAGTTATCTCCCTTCAGCCAGGCCAAGATCTCGATTTCAGCAGCAGTGCTGAGTAAGGAAGGGGTGCATCATGGCAATCGTTAAATGCAAACCGACTTCCCCTGGCCGCCGTTTTGTGGTCAAGGTGGTCAACCAGGAGCTGCATAAAGGCGCTCCTCACGCACCGCTGCTCGAGAAGAAGTCGAAGACTGGTGGTCGTAACAACAATGGTCGTATTACCACTCGTCACATCGGTGGTGGCCATAAGCAGCATTATCGTCTGGTCGACTTCCGTCGCAACGACAAAGATGGCATCGCTGCCACTGTCGAGCGTATCGAATACGATCCAAACCGTACTGCTCACATCGCTCTGCTGCTGTACGCAGATGGCGAGCGTCGCTACATCATCGCCCCTAAAGGCGTGAGTGCTGGTGACCAGCTGATCGCAGGTGCTTTGGCACCGATCAAGCCGGGCAACGCTCTGCAACTGCGCAACATTCCAGTTGGTAGCACCGTACACGGCATCGAATTGAAGCCGGGTAAAGGCGCGCAAATCGCTCGTTCCGCTGGTGCTTCGGCTCAGCTGATCGCTCGTGAAGGTGTCTACGTGACCCTGCGTCTGCGCTCTGGTGAAATGCGTAAAGTATTGGCTGAATGCCGTGCGACCCTGGGCGAAGTCTCGAACTCCGAGCACAGCCTGCGTTCGCTGGGTAAAGCTGGTGCCAAACGCTGGCGTGGCGTTCGCCCAACCGTTCGTGGTGTTGCCATGAACCCGGTTGACCACCCACACGGTGGTGGTGAAGGTCGTACCTCTGGTGGTCGTCATCCGGTATCGCCATGGGGCTTCCCGACTAAGGGCGCGAAGACTCGTGGTAATAAGCGTACCGACAAAATGATCGTCCGTCGTCGCAAGTAAATAGAGGGATACGACAGTGCCACGTTCTCTGAAAAAAGGTCCTTTTATTGATCTTCACCTACTGAAGAAGATCGAAGTGGCGGCGGAAAAGAACGATCGCAAACCGGTGAAAACCTGGTCGCGTCGTTCGATGATCCTGCCACAAATGGTCGGTCTGACCATTGCAGTGCATAACGGTCGTCAACATGTTCCAGTTCTCGTGAACGAAGACATGGTCGGCCACAAACTAGGCGAGTTTGCCGGTACCCGCACATATCGTGGGCACGTGGCAGACAAGAAAGCCAAGCGTTAAGGGGTAAGGAACGATGGAAGTAGCCGCTAAGTTGTCGGGCGCTCGAATCTCCGCCCAGAAAGCCCGCTTGGTCGCCGACCAGATCCGCGGGAAGAAGGTGGGCGAAGCGCTCAACCTGTTGGCTTTCAGCAGTAAGAAAGCCGCCGAGATCATCAAGAAAGTGCTGGAGTCGGCCGTAGCCAACGCCGAGCACAACGAAGGCGCAGACGTTGATGACCTGAAGGTCAGCACCGTTTTCGTCAACGAAGGGCGTTCGCTGAAGCGCATCATGCCTCGTGCCAAAGGCCGAGCTGATCGCATCGTCAAGCGGTCTTGCCATATCACTGTCAAGGTTGCTGACAAGTAACGGAGTCGAAGAGATGGGTCAGAAAGTACATCCCATTGGCATTCGCCTGGGAATCGTCAAGGAGCACACCTCCGTCTGGTACGCAGACGGTCGGACTTATGCGGACTACTTGTTCGCTGATCTGAAGGTGCGTGAGTATCTCCAAGACAAACTAAAAAGCGCGTCCGTGAGCCGTATCGATATCCATCGTCCTGCTCAAACTGCACGTATCACCATCCACACCGCTCGTCCAGGTATCGTTATCGGGAAGAAAGGTGAAGATGTTGAGAAACTGCGTCAGGACCTGACCAAGCAAATGGGTGTGCCTGTGCACATCAATATCGAAGAGATCCGCAAGCCGGAGCTCGACGGTATGCTGGTTGCGCAGAGCGTAGCTCAGCAGCTGGAGCGTCGCGTTATGTTCCGTCGCGCTATGAAGCGCGCAGTACAGAACGCCATGCGCATTGGTGCCAAAGGCATCAAAATCCAAGTGAGCGGTCGTCTCGGCGGTGCTGAAATCGCACGTACTGAATGGTATCGCGAAGGTCGTGTGCCACTGCACACCCTGCGTGCCGACATCGACTATGCCAACTACGAAGCTCACACCACCTACGGTGTGATCGGTGTAAAGGTTTGGATCTTCAAAGGCGAAGTAATTGGTGGTCGCCAAGAAGAACTGAAACCACAAGCACCAGCGCCTCGTAAAAAAGCTGCTAAGTAAGGGGTACGCCAAATGTTGCAACCAAAGCGTACGAAGTTCCGCAAGCAGATGACAGGCCACAACCGTGGTCTGGCTCAGCGCGGTAGCAAAGTCAGCTTCGGCGAATATGCGCTGAAGTCTGTAGCTCGTGGTCGTCTCACCGCTCGTCAGATCGAGTCAGCGCGTCGTGCACTGACCCGTCACGTTAAACGTGGCGGCAAGATCTGGATCCGTGTATTCCCGGACAAGCCTATCTCCAAAAAGCCCCTCGAAGTTCGGATGGGTAAAGGTAAGGGTAACGTGGAATATTGGGTTGCCCAGATTCAGCCAGGCAAAGTCCTGTATGAAATCGAGGGTGTTACTGAAGAGCTGGCGCGTGAGGCTTTCGCCCTGGCTGCTGCAAAGCTGCCGCTCGCCACCTCCTTTGTTAAACGGACGGTGATGTGATGAAAGCGAATGAACTTCGTGAAAAATCCGCACAGCAGCTGAACGAGCAACTGCTCGGCCTGCTGCGCGACCAGTTCAATCTGCGTATGCAGAAAGCAACTGGCCAGTTGGGGCAGTCTCATCTGCTCTCGCAAGTTAAGCGTGACATTGCTCGCGTGAAGACTGTGCTCAACCAGCAGGCAGGTAAGTGATCATGGCTGAAGCCGAAAAGACTGTCCGTACGCTGACTGGCCGTGTTGTCAGCGACAAGATGGACAAAACCATCACCGTTTTGATCGAGCGTCGCGTTAAGCACCCGATCTACGGTAAATACGTTAAGCGTTCGACTAAGCTGCACGCGCACGACGAAACCAACCAGTGCCACATCGGCGACAAAGTCACTATTCGTGAAACTCGTCCGTTGGCCAAGACCAAGTCTTGGGCCCTGGTTGATGTTCTCGAACGCGCTGTGGAAGTCTAAGGACTAGGGGTCGGAGAAATTATATGATTCAGACTCAATCCATGCTCGATGTGGCCGATAACAGCGGCGCACGCCGCGTTATGTGCATCAAGGTGCTGGGTGGCTCCCATCGTCGTTACGCTGGTATCGGTGACATCATCAAAGTTACCGTGAAGGAAGCAATTCCTCGCGGTAAAGTGAAAAAAGGCCAAGTGATGACTGCTGTTGTAGTCCGCACTCGTCACGGCGTACGCCGTGCAGATGGCTCCATTATCCGCTTTGATGGCAACGCTGCTGTTCTTCTGAACAACAAGCAAGAGCCGATCGGCACCCGTATCTTTGGGCCAGTGACCCGTGAACTTCGTACTGAGAAGTTCATGAAGATCGTCTCGCTCGCCCCAGAAGTGCTGTAAGGAGATCCGACATGCAAAAGATTCGTCGTGACGACGAGATCATCGTGATCGCCGGCAAAGACAAAGGTAAGCGCGGTAAGGTGCTGAAGGTTCTTGCTGATGACCGTCTGGTCGTTGGTGGTCTGAACCTGGTCAAGCGTCATACCAAGCCTAACCCGATGTCGGGCGTACAAGGCGGTATCGTCGAGAAAGAAGCGCCACTGCACGCTTCTAACGTCGCCATCTTCAACGGCGAAACCAACAAGGCTGACCGCGTTGGTTTCAAAGTAGAAGACGGTAAGAAAATTCGTGTCTTCAAGTCGACCCAAAAAGCGGTTGATGCTTGAACACTGCTAGGTAGAAGACCATGGCACGACTAAAAGAGATTTACCGGAAGGAAATCGCACCGAAACTTAAGGAAGAACTTAAGCTTTCGAACGTGATGGAAGTTCCGCGCGTTACCAAAATCACCCTGAACATGGGTCTGGGCGAAGCGATCGGCGACAAAAAAGTCATCGAGCACGCTGTTGCTGACCTGGAAAAGATCACCGGCCAAAAAGTCGTTGTGACCTACGCTCGTAAATCCATCGCTGGCTTTAAAGTCCGTGAAGGATGGCCGATCGGCGTCAAAGTGACTCTGCGCCGTGAGCGTATGTACGAATTCCTGGATCGTCTGCTGTCGATCTCCCTGCCTCGGGTCCGCGACTTCCGCGGCCTGAATGCCAAGTCCTTCGATGGTCGTGGTAACTACAGCATGGGCGTTAAAGAGCAGATCATCTTCCCGGAAATCGACTACGACAAGATCGATGCTCTCCGCGGTCTGGACATCACCCTGACCACCACTGCCAAGAACGATGATGAAGGCCGCGCTCTGCTGCGTGCGTTCAAATTCCCGTTCCGCAACTGATTGGAGTAGGACCATGGCCAAGATGAGCATGAAAAACCGCGAGCTGAAGCGTCAGCTCACGGTTGCCAAGTACGCCAAGAAGCGTGCAGCACTGAAAGCAATCATCGTTGATCTGAACGCAAGTCCAGAAGCGCGTTGGGAAGCTACAGTTGCTCTGCAGAAGCAGCCACGTGACGCAAGCGCTTCGCGCATGCGTAACCGCTGCCGCCTGACCGGTCGTCCACACGGCGTTTACCGCAAGTTCGGCCTTGGCCGTAACAAACTGCGTGAAGCGGCAATGCGTGGTGACGTACCAGGTCTGGTTAAAGCCAGCTGGTAAGTACGTTCGAAGTCTCGGTGGCCAGGATCGCAAGATACTGACCGCCGGTGGCCTAGAATCTGGAACAAGCCCCTTTTGGGGCTTGTTTCATTTCCGGAGTGTGTCTAAAATACGCGGCTCGCCTGAGCCCGTGTGTTTTGTGCTCGGAGATTCTCGGCGACACGTAATGGCCGCAAGGCTAATTTTTTTGTATTAGGAGCGTCTAGCCATGAGTATGCAGGACCCGTTAGCGGACATGCTAACTCGTATCCGTAATGCCCAGATGGCTGAAAAGTCCGTCGTAAGCATGCCATCTTCCACGTTGAAGGTTGCTGTTGCCAAAGTCCTGAAAGACGAAGGCTACATTGCGGGTTATCAGATCAGCAGCGAAATCAAACCACTGCTGTCCATCGAGCTGAAGTACTTCGAAGGCCGTCCGGTCATCGAAGAAGTGAAGCGCGTTAGCCGTCCAGGCCTGCGTCAGTACAAGTCCGTTGATGATCTGCCAAAAGTTCGTGGCGGTCTCGGTGTGTCTATCGTCTCCACCAACAAAGGTGTGATGACGGATCGTGCTGCGCGCGCTGCCGGTGTCGGCGGCGAAGTTCTTTGCACTGTGTTCTAAGGGGGGATAAGCATGTCACGCGTCGCTAAGAACCCCGTTAAGCTGCCAGCCGGTGTCGAAGTAAAATTCGCAGGCCAACAGCTTTCGGTGAAGGGTGCCAAGGGCACTCTGGAACTGAACATCCATTCGTCCGTTGAGATCGTTGAAGAAGCTGGTGAGCTGCGTTTCGCTGCTCGCAATGGCGATCAACAAACTCGCGCAATGGCCGGTACCACTCGTGCGTTGGTAAACAACATGGTCCAAGGCGTAAGCCAAGGCTTCGAGCGCAAGCTCCAGCTGGTCGGTGTTGGTTACAAAGCGCAAGCAAAAGGCACGGTTCTGAACCTGGCCCTTGGCTTCTCGCACCCAGTGGATTACGAACTGCCGGAAGGCATCACCGCTGAGACCCCTAGCCAAACCGATATCCTGATCAAGGGTATTGATAAGCAGCTGGTAGGTCAGGTGGCCGCTGAGATCCGCGACTTCCGTCCACCAGAGCCGTACAAAGGCAAAGGTGTGCGCTACGCGGACGAAGTCGTCCGTCGTAAAGAAGCCAAGAAGAAGTAGGGCATAGCAAATGACCGACAAAAAAGTTACTCGACTGCGTCGCGCTCGCAAAGCACGCCTGAAAATGCACGAACTCGAAGTCGTGCGTCTCTGCGTGTTCCGCTCGTCGCAGCACATCTACGCCCAGGTCATCTCGGCCGACGGCAACAAAGTCCTGGCAAGCGCCTCGACTTTGGATAAAGAACTGCGTGATGGTGCCACTGGCAACATCGACGCGGCCACTAAGGTTGGCCAGCTGGTCGCTACGCGTGCTAAGGCCGCCGGCGTCTCGCAAGTGGCTTTCGACCGCTCTGGCTTCAAGTACCACGGCCGCGTGAAAGCGCTGGCTGATGCTGCTCGTGAAGCTGGGCTGGAGTTCTAAGTTATGTCAAATAACGACCAAAAGCGCGACGAAGGCTACATTGAGAAGCTGGTTCAAGTTAACCGCGTAGCCAAAACCGTTAAAGGCGGCCGTATCTTCACTTTCACCGCGTTGACCGTGGTAGGTGATGGTAAAGGGCGCGTTGGCTTCGGCCGTGGCAAGTCACGTGAAGTGCCTGCTGCGATCCAGAAGGCAATGGAAGCTGCTCGTCGCAACATGATCCAAGTTGATCTGAACGGCACTACTCTGCAGTACGCAATGAAGTCCGCTCACGGCGCTTCGAAGGTGTACATGCAGCCTGCCTCTGAAGGTACCGGTATCATCGCTGGCGGCGCTATGCGTGCTGTCCTCGAAGTTGCTGGCGTTCAGAACGTTCTGGCCAAGTGCTACGGCTCGACTAACCCGGTGAACGTGGTTCACGCCACTTTCAAGGGTTTGAAAGCAATGCAGTCTCCTGAATCCATTGCCGCCAAGCGTGGCAAAAGCGTCAAGGAGATCTTCTGATCATGGCTACCGTTAAAGTAACGCTGATCAAAAGCATGACCGGCCGCATCCCTAACCACAAATTGTGCGTTAAGGGTTTGGGTCTGCGTCGCATCGGTCACACTGTAGAAGTACTTGATACTCCCGAGAATCGCGGGATGATCAACAAGGCTTACTACATGCTGCGTGTCGAGGGTTAATTCGATGAAACTCAATGATCTGAGTCCAGCGCCGGGTTCCCGTCGCGAAAAGCATCGTCCGGGCCGTGGTATCGGTAGTGGTTTGGGCAAGACCGGTGGCCGTGGCCACAAAGGTCAGTCCTCCCGCTCCGGTGGCACCATCGCTCCAGGCTTTGAGGGCGGTCAACAGCCGCTGCATCGTCGCCTGCCGAAGTTCGGTTTCGTTTCCCTGAAAGCCATGGACCGCGCAGAAGTGCGTCTGTCCGAGCTGGCCAAAGTGGAGGGCGACATCGTTACCGTGCAGACCCTGAAAGATGCCAACGTGATCAACGTCAACGTACAGCGTGTGAAAATCATGCTGTCCGGTGAAGTGACTCGCGCTGTCACTATCGGCAAGGGAATCGGCGCCACCAAAGGTGCGCGTTCGGCTATCGAAGCAGCTGGCGGCAAGTTCGAGGAATAAATGGCTAAGCAAGGTGCTCTCTCAGCGCTCGGCAAAGGCGGTATGTCTGAACTTTGGGCTCGTCTGCGTTTTCTGTTCCTGGCGATTATCGTCTACCGAATAGGCGCACACATCCCGGTTCCAGGTATCAACCCGGACCGACTCGCAGACCTGTTTCGACAGAATGAGGGGACCATTCTTAGCTTGTTCAACATGTTTTCCGGCGGCGCGCTGGAACGGATGAGTATCTTTGCACTGGGGATCATGCCGTACATCTCGGCATCGATCATCATGCAACTGATGACCGCCGTCAGTCCGCAGTTGGAGCAGTTGAAGAAGGAAGGTGAAGCTGGCCGTCGCAAGATAAGCCAGTACACCCGCTACGGCACTGTCATCCTCGCCCTGGTCCAGGCTATCGGCATGTCCGTTGGCCTGGCCGGGCAGGGTGTTGCGTTCACTGGTGACTTTGGCTTCCATTTCGTCGCGGTATCCACATTTGTGGCTGGTGCGATGTTCATGATGTGGCTGGGTGAGCAGATTACTGAGCGTGGTGTTGGTAACGGTATCTCGATGTTGATTTTCGCAGGTATCGTTGCCGGTCTTCCGAGAGCGATTGGGCAGTCTTTCGAGTCTGCACGTCAGGGTGATATCAATATCTTCGCCCTGGTTGCCATCGGTTTGTTGGCAGTAGCGATTATCGGTTTTGTGGTGTTCATTGAGCGTGGCCAGCGTCGTATTGCTGTTCACTACGCCAAGCGTCAGCAGGGCCGCAAGGTCTTTGCCGCGCAGACCAGCCACCTGCCGCTGAAAGTGAACATGGCTGGGGTTATTCCTGCCATTTTCGCGAGCAGCATTTTGCTGTTTCCGGCTTCGTTGGGTGCCTGGTTCGGTCAGTCTGAAGGTATGGGCTGGTTGCAGGACATCTCGCAGTCGATCGCTCCTGGTCAGCCGTTGAATATTCTGCTGTTTAGTGCAGGGATTATTTTCTTCTGCTTCTTCTATACGGCGTTGATGTTCAATCCGAAAGACGTAGCGGAAAACCTGAAGAAGTCCGGTGCCTTTATTCCGGGTATTCGTCCAGGTGAGCAGTCTGCGCGCTACATTGATGGCGTTCTGACTCGCTTGACCATGTTCGGTGCTCTATATATGACGGCCGTCTGCCTGTTGCCCCAGTTCCTGGTGGTTGCAGCAAACGTTCCGTTCTACCTTGGCGGGACCTCGTTGCTGATCGTCGTCGTGGTTGTGATGGACTTCATGTCCCAAGTACAATCGCACCTCGTTTCGCACCAGTACGAATCCCTGATGAAGAAAGCCAACCTGAAGGGTTACGGCAGCGGCATGTTGCGCTGAGTACCCATAAGGTTCGAGGAGTTGGTGATGAAAGTTCGTGCATCGGTGAAAAAGCTGTGCCGTAACTGCAAGATTATTCGCCGCGAAGGTGTTGTTCGAGTAATTTGCAGCGCGGAACCGCGTCACAAACAGCGCCAAGGCTGAGTGTGATCCGCTTGAAGCCCGGCAGCTAGTGCGCTGCCGGGTTGATTATTTGTTATTACAGCGATATTATCTCGCGCCCTATTTCTTGGCTTCCGGGGCGTAGGTAGCTGTCAATTGGAGTCCCACTGAATGGCCCGTATTGCAGGCGTTAACATTCCAGATAACAAGCACACTGTTATCTCGCTGACCTACATCTATGGTGTTGGTCGCACTACTGCGCAGAAAATTTGCGCAGATACTGGGGTAAACCCAGCCGCAAAGATCAAGGATCTGAGCGACGAGCAGATTGAGCTGTTGCGTGGCGAAGTGGCGAAGTTCACCACTGAAGGTGACCTGCGTCGCGAAATCAACATGAAAATCAAGCGTTTGATGGACCTCGGTTGCTACCGTGGTCTGCGTCATCGTCGTGGTCTTCCAGTACGCGGTCAGCGTACCAAGACTAACGCGCGTACCCGTAAAGGTCCGCGTAAGCCGATCCGCAAGTAATCGCCCACGCGAATCGACAGGAAATTAATCATGGCAAAACCTGCTGCTCGTCCTCGTAAAAAAGTTAAAAAGACAGTGGTTGATGGCATCGCCCACATCCATGCATCTTTTAACAACACAATCGTGACCATCACCGACCGTCAAGGTAACGCGCTTTCTTGGGCTACCTCCGGTGGTTCGGGTTTCCGCGGTTCCCGCAAGTCCACCCCGTTTGCTGCTCAAGTAGCTGCTGAACGTGCTGGTCAAGCTGCGCTGGAATATGGCCTGAAAAACCTCGACGTCAACGTCAAAGGTCCAGGTCCAGGTCGTGAGTCTGCTGTCCGTGCATTGAACGGCTGTGGCTATAAGATCGCCAGCATCACCGACGTGACGCCAATCCCGCACAACGGGTGCCGTCCGCCGAAGAAGCGCCGCGTGTAATCCAGGAGATTGTAAAGAATGGCTCGTTACATTGGTCCAAAATGCAAACTCGCTCGTCGTGAAGGCACCGATCTCTTTCTGAAGAGCGGCGTGCGCGCGATCGAATCGAAGTGCAACATTGAAGTAGCACCTGGTATCCACGGCCAACGCCGCGGTCGCCAGTCCGACTACGGCACCCAACTGCGTGAAAAGCAGAAGGTCCGTCGTATCTACGGCGTTCTCGAGCGTCAGTTCAGCGGCTACTACAAAGAAGCTGCTGGCAAGAAAGGTGCAACCGGTGAAAACCTGCTGCAACTGCTCGAATGCCGTCTGGACAACGTTGTATACCGTATGGGCTTTGGTTCGACTCGTGCCGAATCCCGTCAGCTGGTATCGCACAAATCCGTCAGCGTAAACGGCCAAACCGTTAACGTCCCGTCGTACCAGGTTCGTGCTGGTGACGTGGTCGCGATTCGCGAGAAAGCAAAAAATCAACTTCGCATTGTCCAAGCTCTCGATCTGTGTGCCCAACGTGGCCGCGTAGAATGGGTAGAAGTAGACACTGAGAAGAAGTCGGGCGTTTTCAAGAACGTTCCTGCTCGCAGTGATCTGTCCGCCGACATCAACGAAAGCCTGATTGTCGAGCTCTACTCCAAGTAAGGGCTAGAAAATAGGTGCATCCATGCAGATTTCGGTAAATGAGTTCCTGACACCCCGTCACATTGATGTGCAGGTTGTCAGTCCAACCCGCGCCAAGATCACTCTCGAGCCTCTCGAGCGTGGTTTTGGCCACACCCTGGGCAACGCGCTGCGCCGCATCCTGTTGTCCTCAATGCCCGGCTGTGCAGTAGTCGAGGCCGAGATTGACGGTGTGCTCCACGAGTACAGCGCCATCGAAGGTGTACAGGAAGACGTAATTGAAATCCTGTTGAACCTTAAAGGTCTGGCTATCAAGCTGCACGGCCGTGACGAAGTTACGCTGACCTTGTCGAAGAAGGGTTCGGGGGTGGTTACCGCTGCCGATATTCAGCTGGATCATGATGTCGAGATCGTTAATCCCGATCACGTAATCGCTAACCTGGCGTCTAACGGCGCCCTGAACATGAAGCTCACCGTAGCTCGTGGTCGTGGTTATGAACCGGCCGACTCGCGTCAGAGCGATGAAGACGAAAGCCGCAGCATTGGTCGCTTGCAGCTCGACTCTTCGTTCAGCCCGGTTCGCCGTATCGCATACGTGGTGGAAAACGCCCGTGTCGAACAGCGTACTAACCTGGACAAGCTGGTTATTGATCTGGAAACCAACGGTACTCTGGATCCTGAAGAGGCTATCCGCCGCGCTGCAACCATTCTGCAACAGCAGTTGGCTGCGTTCGTCGACCTCAAGGGTGACAGCGAACCAGTGGTAATCGAGCAGGAAGACGAGATCGATCCGATCCTGCTTCGCCCGGTTGACGATCTGGAACTGACTGTACGTTCGGCTAACTGCCTTAAGGCGGAAAACATTTACTACATCGGTGATCTGATTCAGCGCACCGAAGTAGAACTGTTGAAGACTCCGAACCTGGGCAAGAAATCCTTGACTGAAATCAAGGACGTTCTGGCCTCCCGCGGTCTGTCCCTCGGCATGCGCCTCGACAACTGGCCGCCTGCAAGTCTTAAGAAGGACGACAAGGCGACTGCCTGATCGTCGTAATCACCGAACGTGAGTTTGGTAAGGAATGAACCATGCGTCATCGTAAAAGTGGTCGTCACCTGAGCCGTACCAGCTCGCACCGTAAGGCTATGTTCCAGAACATGGCGGTGTCGCTGTTCGAGCACGAGCTGATCAAAACTACACTGCCGAAAGCTAAAGAACTGCGTCGCGTTGCTGAGCCGCTGATTACTTTGGCCAAGACAGACAGCCTGGCTAACCGCCGTCTGGCTTTCGACCGTACTCGTTCGAAAGCTATCGTTGGTAAGCTCTTCAACGACCTGGGCAAGCGTTACGCTACCCGTGAGGGTGGCTACCTGCGCATCCTCAAGTGCGGTTTCCGCGCTGGTGACAACGCGCCTATGGCGTACGTTGAGCTGATCGATCGTCCAGTTGGCGGTGAAGCTGTATCCGCTGAGTAAGACGTCAGTCTGTAACGAAGAACCGGGCCTAGTGCCCGGTTTTTTGTGCGCGTTAAAAACTGGAATTACCTCGAGCGAATACACGTTCAGCCCGTGCAGCTACTTCTGATATCCGTTCGGATGGATCGTTAGTTAATTTCTATCGGTGGGTATGATTTAATAAATTTGATGGTGTCATCTTCCTGATCAATAATCGCTCCAAGCCGATTAGCCGGCAGTTCCAAGACTGACCTGAGGAAGATTGAGCATGAGCCAGAATAAAACCCTTACTACCGCCAGCGGCGCACCTGTCGCGGATAACCAGAATTCCCGTTCCGCCGGCCCACGCGGCCCGCTGCTGCTCGACGACTTTCACCTGATCGAGAAGCTCGCTCACTTCAACCGTGAAAACATTCCTGAGCGTCGTGTACACGCCAAAGGCTCGGGCGCTTACGGTACCTTCACCGTCACTCAAGACATCACGCAGTACACCAGCGCCAAGCTCTTCGATTCTGTGGGCAAGCAAACTCCGACTTTCCTGCGCTTCTCCACGGTGGGTGGCGAGCGTGGTTCGGCTGATACTGAGCGCGACCCGCGTGGTTTCGCGTTGAAGTTCTACACCGAAGAAGGCAACTGGGACATCGTTGGTAACAACACCCCGGTGTTCTTCATCCGCGACCCGCTGAAGTTTCCCGACTTTATCCACACCCAAAAGCGCCTGCCGCAAAGCAACCTGAAAAGTGCACAGATGATGTGGGACTTCTGGTCGCACTCCCCTGAGGCGCTGCACCAGGTCACCATCCTGTTTTCGGACCGTGGCATCCCGGACGGCTACCGTCACATGCACGGCTTCGGCAGTCACACCTACAGCTTGATTAACGCCAAAGGCGAGCGCCACTGGGTGAAGTGGCACTACAAGACCAAGCAAGGTATCAAGAACCTGGCGCCGGCTGACGCTGCACGCCTGGCCGGTACCGACCCTGATTACGCTCAGCGCGATCTGTTCGGTGCTATTGAGCGTGGTGACTTCCCGAAATGGCGCGTGTGCATTCAGATCATGACTGAGGCCCAGGCCAACGCTCACTACGAAAACCCGTTCGACGTGACCAAGACCTGGTCGCAGAAAGAGTTCCCGCTGATCGAAGTGGGTGAGCTGGAACTGAACCGCAACCCGCTGAACTACTTCGCTGAAGTTGAACAGGCGGCTTTCGGTCCAAGCAACATGGTCCCGGGTGTTGGCCTGTCGCCAGACCGCATGCTGCAAGGGCGCGTGTTCGCTTACGCCGATGCCCATCGCTACCGCGTAGGTACCAATCACCAGCAACTGCCGGTGAATGCGCCACGCAGCCCGGTCAACAGCTACCAGCGTGATGGTTCGATGGCATTCGGCTCCAATGGTGGTGCGGCCCCCAATTACGAGCCAAACAGCTACGCCGATGCGCCGAAGCAGGCTCCTCAGTACGCCGAGCCAGCCTTGGCCCTGAGCGGTGCGGCTGATCGTTACGATCACCGCGAAGATACCGACTACTACAGCCATGCCGGTGCGCTGTTCCGCCTGATGAACGATGAGCAGAAAGCCCTGCTGATCAACAATATCGCCGGCGCAATGGCGGGTGTTTCCAGCGACGTGGTGCAGCGCCAGTTGCAGTACTTCTTCAAGGCCGACCCGGCTTATGGAGAAGGGATCGCATCTGCACTGGGTGTATCGCTTAACTGACTCTAAACGATAAGCAGAACCGCCCTCATTTGGGCGGTTTTTGCGTTATTTAAGCTACTTTTCACCGGAAATCTTCACTTTTCTGCCGTTGGTCCCGTGACCTCCGGGTCATCATGGTTCAAACTACAGACTTTCAAGCAGGGAGATGTAGGGCGATGCAAGGTCACCCCGACGTAATCGATTACCTCAACACGTTGCTGACGGGCGAACTGGCAGCTCGTGACCAATATTTCATTCACTCGCGGATGTACGAAGACTGGGGCTTTACCGAGCTCTACGAGCGTATCAACCATGAAATGGAAGAAGAGGCACAGCACGCCGACGCACTGATGCGCCGTATCCTGATGCTCGAAGGCACGCCCCGTATGCGTCCCGACGACCTGGATACCGGCACCACGGTGCCTGAGATGCTCGCCAGCGACTTGCGCCTTGAGTACAAGGTCCGTGCCGCGCTCTGCAAGGGCATTGAGCTCTGCGAGCAGCACAACGACTACGTCACGCGGGAAATCCTGCGGGTGCAGTTGAATGACACCGAAGAGGATCACACCTACTGGCTGGAAAAGCAGTTGGGCCTGATCAAGCTGATTGGCCTGGAGAATTACCTGCAATCGCAGTTCTGATTCCTCCAGCTACTAAAAAGCCCCTGTCACTTACACGGTGACAGGGGCTTTTTCGTGGGGCTGAACAATCAGTCCTTGTCGCGAGCCAGCAGAGGCTTGAGGTAGAAGCCGGTGTGAGACTGCTTCATCTCCGAGACTTGCTCCGGTGTGCCGACCGCAATGATCTGCCCACCTTTGGAACCGCCTTCCGGCCCCAGGTCCACCAGCCAGTCGGCGGTCTTGATCACATCCAGATTGTGCTCGATCACTACCACCGTGTTGCCGTGGTCACGCAGGCGATGCAGCACATCCAGCAATTGCTGAATATCCGCGAAGTGCAGGCCTGTGGTCGGCTCGTCGAGGATGTACAGCGTCTTGCCGGTATCACGCTTGGACAGCTCGCGAGACAGCTTGACCCGCTGGGCCTCGCCACCCGACAGCGTCGTCGCCGACTGACCCAGCTTGATGTACGACAGGCCAACATCCATCAGTGTCTGCAGCTTGCGCGCCAGGGCCGGTACCGCGTCGAAGAACACCCGCGCTTCCTCGATCGTCATCTCGAGGGTTTCGTGAATGCTCTTGCCCTTGTACTTGATCTCCAGGGTTTCGCGGTTGTAGCGCTTGCTCTTGCACACGTCGCACGGCACGTAGATGTCCGGCAGGAAGTGCATCTCCACCTTGATCAAGCCATCGCCCTGGCACGCTTCGCAGCGGCCGCCCTTGACGTTGAACGAGAACCGGCCAGGCCCGTAGCCACGGGAGCGCGATTCCGGCACGCCGGCGAACAGCTCGCGAATCGGCGTGAACAGCCCGGTGTAGGTCGCCGGGTTGGAGCGCGGTGTGCGGCCAATCGGGCTTTGGTCGATATCGACCACCTTGTCCAGGTGTTCCAGGCCCTTGATGCTGTCGTGAGCGGCGGCTTCCAGGGTGGTCGCGCCGTTCAGTGCAGTGGCACTCAACGGGAACAGCGTGTTGTTGATCAGCGTTGATTTGCCCGAACCGGATACACCGGTCACACAGGTCAGCAGGCCCAGCGGGATCTCCAGGTCGACATTGCGCAGGTTGTTGCCACGCGCGCCCTTGAGGTGCAGTGCCATCTTCTTGTTGCGCGGGGTGCGTTTGGCCGGCACGGCGATCTTCACGCGACCCGACAGGTACTTACCGGTCAGCGAGTCAGGATGCGCCATCACTTCAGCCGGCGTGCCCTCGGCGACAATATGCCCACCGTGAACACCCGCTCCCGGGCCGATATCGACCACATAATCGGCCAGGCGAATCGCGTCTTCATCGTGCTCGACCACGATCACCGTATTGCCGATGTCCCGCAGGTGCTTCAGCGTGCCCAGCAAGCGGTCGTTGTCCCGTTGATGCAATCCAATCGACGGTTCATCGAGGATGTACAACACGCCCACCAGGCCGGCACCGATCTGGCTGGCCAAGCGAATCCGCTGGGCTTCACCGCCGGAAAGCGTGTCGGCACTGCGGTCCAGCGACAGGTAGTCCAGGCCCACGTTGACCAGGAACTGCAGCCGTTCACGAATCTCCTTGAGGATCTTGTCGGCAATTTCCCCGCGGCGGCCCGTCAGTTTCAGCGTGCCGAAGTATTCGCAGGCATCGCCAATCGGCAGGTTGGTCACTGCCGGCAGGGTCTTCTCGCCAACCCACACATGCCGTGCCTCACGGCGCAGGCGTGTGCCACGGCAATCCGGGCAAGGCTGGGTGCTGAGGAACTTGGCCAGTTCCTCGCGCACGCTGGCGGACTCCGTCTCGCGGTAGCGCCGCTCCAGGTTCGGCACGATGCCTTCGAACGGGTGCGAGCGTTTGACGATATCGCCACGGTCGTTCAAATACTTGAAGTCGACGTTCTGTGAACCGCTGCCATGCAGGATGAATTTCTGCTGTTCGGCCGGCAGTTCGTTGAACGGCACTTCCAGGCTGAACTTGTAGTGCGAAGCCAACGAACCCAGCATCTGGAAGTAATAGACGTTACGCCTGTCCCAGCCACGTATCGCACCCTCCGCCAGTGTGAGGTCACCGTTGACCAGGCGCTTGATGTCGAAGAATTGCTTAACCCCCAGGCCATCACAGGTCGGGCAAGCGCCGGCCGGGTTGTTGAAGGAAAACAGCTTCGGTTCCAGCTCGCTGATGGCATGGCCGCAGATCGGGCAGGCGAAGCGCGCGGAGAAGATGATTTCTTCCCCGGGTTCGTCGTCCATCGGCGCCACCAGGGCAATGCCGTCTGCCAGCTTCAGCGCGGTCTCGAAAGACTCCGCCAGGCGCTGCTGCAAATCGGCACGCACCTTGAAACGGTCGACGACCACATCAATCGAGTGCTTCTTCTGTTTATCCAGCTTCGGCGCTTCGTCCAGCTCGTAGAGCTTGCCGTTGATGCGGGCACGCACGAAACCCTGGGCACGCAGTTCTTCAAAGACCGAAAGGTGTTCACCCTTGCGCTCGCGAATCACCGGTGCCAGCAGCATCAGCTTGGCGCCTTCCGGCTGGGCCAGCACCAGGTCGACCATCTGGCTGACGGTCTGGGCTTCCAGGGGAATGTCGTGGTCCGGGCAGCGGGGAATACCGACGCGGGCATACAGCAGACGCAGGTAGTCGTAGATCTCGGTGATGGTGCCCACGGTGGAACGCGGGTTGTGGGAGGTGGATTTCTGTTCGATGGAAATCGCAGGCGACAGGCCTTCAATGGTGTCGACGTCGGGCTTTTCCATCATCGACAGGAATTGGCGGGCATAGGCCGACAGGGATTCCACGTAGCGGCGCTGGCCTTCGGCGTACAGCGTGTCAAACGCCAGGGACGACTTGCCGGACCCGGACAAGCCGGTGATGACGATCAGTTTGTCCCGTGGCAGGGTCAGGTCGATGTTCTTCAGGTTGTGGGTTCGAGCCCCACGAATCAGGATCTTGTCCAAGATGGCCTCGCACGGCGGGCGTAAATAATGCAGGAGTATACGGCTAAAGACTGGATGAATATACACTGTCAAAGTGCCGGGTGCAGCCTTACATGAAAGCTGCGCGGCAAAGCGCCGCATATACCCTCTCAATCGATGGGACTGGTAGAATCGCCGCCGGTTCACACGAGGTTTATCCATGCACGATCCCCACAGCGAACGCATGAGTGGCAGCGAGACCCGCGCAGCAAGCGGTCTGGCCCTGGTGTTCGCATTCCGTATGCTTGGCATGTTTATGGTGTTGCCGGTGCTGGCAACCTATGGAATGGATCTCGCAGGAGCGACCCCGGCCCTGATCGGCCTGGCGATTGGCGCCTATGGCCTGACCCAGGCGCTGTTTCAGATTCCGTTCGGCGTCATTTCCGACCGCATCGGCCGCCGGCCGGTGATCTACCTCGGCCTGATCGTCTTCGCCCTGGGCAGTGTGCTTGCGGCCAATGCCGACTCTATCTGGGGCGTGATCGCCGGACGCGTCCTGCAAGGCGCCGGCGCGATTTCCGCCGCCGTCATGGCACTGCTCTCCGACCTGACCCGCGAACAACACCGTACCAAGGCCATGGCGATGATCGGCATGACCATCGGTCTTTCGTTCGCCGTGGCGATGGTAGTTGGCCCGCTGCTGACCCGCGCGTTCGGCTTGCACGGCCTGTTCCTGGCGACGGGTGGCATGGCGCTGTTCGGCATCGTGATCGTAGCCTTCATGGTTCCGCATTCCACGGGGCCGTTGCAGCACCGTGAGTCGGGCGTCGCCAAGCAGGCATTGCTGCCGACACTCAAGCACCCGGACCTGTTGCGCCTGGATTTGGGTATCTTCGTATTGCACGCAATGCTGATGTGCAGCTTCGTCGCCTTGCCCCTGGCCCTGGTACAAAAAGCCGGGCTGCCCAAGGAGCAGCACTGGTGGGTGTACCTGGCCGCGCTGCTGATTTCGTTCTTCGCCATGATCCCGTTCATCATCTACGGCGAGAAGAAACGCAAAATGAAACGAGTTCTGCTGGGCGCCGTCGCGACATTGATGCTCACTGAGCTATTCTTCTGGCAGTTCGGCGACAGCCTGCGGGCGCTGGTGATCGGCACGGTGGTGTTCTTCACCGCGTTCAACCTGCTGGAGGCTTCATTGCCTTCGCTGATCAGTAAGGTTTCACCGGCCGGCGGCAAAGGCACGGCGATGGGCGTGTATTCCACCAGCCAGTTCCTCGGTTCTGCACTGGGCGGGATCATGGGCGGCTGGATGTTCCAGCATGGCGGTTTGTCGGTTGTGTTCCTTGGATGCGCCGGGCTGGCTGCACTTTGGCTGGCCTTTGCTGTTACCATGCGCGAACCCCCATACGTCACAAGCCTGCGTCTGCCGTTATCGCCCGAAGCGATTCGTGAAGCCGGTCTGGTAGAGCGCCTGAAGGCCGTCGTTGGGGTAACAGATGCAGTCGTGGTTGCTGAAGAGGCGGCCATTTACATCAAATTGGACACCGAATTATTGGATCGCGCGACGCTCGAGCAACTGGTCAACCCAGTGCCGACAGCGCGCCCAGCCTAGGAGAACGTTATGGCCCGTGGGGTTAACAAAGTCATATTGGTCGGTACATGCGGCCAGGATCCCGAAGTTCGCTACTTGCCGAACGGTAACGCCGTGACCAACCTGAGTCTGGCGACCAGCGAACAGTGGACCGACAAGCAAACCGGCCAGAAGGTCGAGAAAACCGAATGGCACCGTGTGTCGATGTTCGGCAAGGTTGCAGAGATCGCCGGTGAATACCTGCGCAAAGGTTCGCAGGTCTACATCGAAGGCAAGCTGCAAACCCGCGAGTGGGAAAAAGACGGCATCAAGCGTTACACCACCGAAATCGTGGTCGACATGCAAGGCACCATGCAACTGCTGGGCGGCCGTCCACAGGGCGACCAACAGGGCCAGGGCGGCATGTCCAACTCGGCACCGCGTCCACAGCAGCAGTCCCGTCCGCAGCCAACCCAGCAGCCACAGCGTGAGTCGCGTCCAGCGCCACAGCAGGCCGCTCCTCAGCCGGCAGCCGACTTCGACAGCTTTGATGACGATATTCCGTTCTAAGGTCGCTTGAGACCCAGAACTGTCGCGTAACACCAGAAAACCCCCGGTGGCCTTGGCCCCGGGGGTTTTTCATTGCGGACACGGCAATCCGCTAAACGTCAGTAGAAGCGGCGCTCACCACCAACTCCCGAAACCTCTCCAATACCGACGACGTATCACCTACCCGGGTAGCCAGGTGCAACGGCGCCACCAGGCTCCGGCACTCCGAAAGCTCCCGATAAACAATCCCGTCGCCCCGCAACCGTTGCATTGAGGCAGGCACAACCGAAACCCCAAGCCCCGCAGCCACCAGGCTCAATGTCGCCGTCATGCGCGGCGCCTCTTGCACAACCTGCGGGCTGAAACCTGCTTCGCGACACGCCACCAGAATCGCGTCATACAACCCAAGCCCCACCCGGCGGCGATACAGCACAAACGCCTCGGTGGCCAATGCCGCCAATGGCAGCGGCGTCGACGGGTTGATAGCCAGTGGATGATCGGTAGGCAGCGCCAGCAACATTGGCTCTACCAGAATTGGCTGGTCCTGCAACGCCTGCGTCCCGCTCAGCGGCGAGCGAATGAACGCCGCGTCGAGCTTTTCGTGCAGCAACGCGTCCAGCAGTTCACCGGTACCGGCTTCTTCCAGTACCACTGAAACGCCGACAAAGGTTTCCCGAAACAGGCGCAGTACGCTGGGCACAAACGGATGCAAGGCGGCGGAGCTGGTGAAACCAATCGCCAGGCGTCCGCGTTCACCTCGGGCGGCGCGGCGCACAATGTCGGCCACACCATCGACGCTGGCCAAGATATGCCGCGCCTCCTCCAGCAAGGCCAGCCCCGCAGTGGTCGGGCGCACGCCTCGTGGCAGGCGCTCCATCAGCACCACACCCAACTCGGCTTCAAGACTTTGCAACAGGCGGGTCAGCGGCGGTTGCTGCATGCCCAGACGTTCTGCCGCGCGGGTGATATAGCCTTCTTCGGCAATCGCGACAAAGGCCCTGAGCTGCCTGAGTTCCAGCATAGGGATACTTTTCAGGTATGGGAGATGATCAATCGTGGCATTTGTTCTCATGGATCACAAGATTTAGGCTGTCCTCACTCCTCACAGAAGAAGGAATGCCGCAATGACCTGGTCAGCCAAGCAATACTCGATGTTCGAACAACAGCGCACTCGTCCCGTCCGGGATCTGGTAGCGGCCATCCCTGAGGGTGATGTGCGCACCGCCGTCGACCTGGGTTGCGGCCCGGGCAATTCGACTGAAGTCCTGGCTGATCGCTTTCCGCAGGCATTGGTCACCGGCATGGACAGTTCCGATGACATGCTGGTCGACGCCCGCAAGCGCCTGCCCGCGTTGAACTTCGAATTGGCTGATATCGGCGCCTGGAACCCTGTGCAGAAATTCGACGTCATCCTCGCCAATGCATCGCTGCAATGGCTGCCTGATCACGCCACGCTGTATCCGCATTTAGTCAATCAACTGACTCCCGGCGGCACCCTGGCGGTGCAGACGCCCGACAATCTTGACGAGCCGGCCCACAAGCTGGCGCGGGAAGTCGCGGCGGACGGCCCGTGGGCCGCAAAGATCGGCAGCGTCAAACACAATGAACGCCATACCGCGAGCTACTACTTTGAGTTGCTGAGCCAACACTGTTCCACCGTGGATGTATGGCGCACCACTTACCACCATCCGCTGGCAGGTTCCGCCGCGGTGGTGGAGTGGTTCAAGGGTTCGGCGTTGCGTCCATTCCTGGCGCCCCTGACCGAGTCAGAAAGGAACGCCTTCCTCGACGAGTACCTGGCGCGGATCACCAAGGCTTATCCAGCGCTGGCCGATGGCACTGTGTTGCTGCCGTTTCCGCGCCTGTTCATCATCGCTACCCGGTAAGCGCGGAGAAGGTCAATCGGCGGACAAGAACTGTTCCGCCGACACCACGCTCGCATAAGCAAACCCCAGCGACGACATAAACGCCGCATGCACCTGGGCTGCCGGCACGACGCTGCCATTGAATTCCAGGTCCCGCGTGGCGCAGGCATCGTGGATCACGGTCACGCTGTAGCCCAGGTCCGACGCGGCGCGCACCACGCCGTCGATGCACATATGGCTCATGCTGCCTACCACCACCAGTTCGGTGATGCTGCGTTGTTCCAGCAGGGCCCGCAGGTTGGTTTCGCGGAACGCATTGACGAAATGCTTGAGCACCACGGGCTCATCGGCCTGGTTCAGCACCTTGGGGTGCAGGTGTGCACCTTCCGAGCCCGGGGTGAAGAAGGGGGCATCGTCGGAGGTGAATTCGTGGCGTACGTGAATCACCGTATCGCCTGCCTGGCGAAATGCCTGTAGCACTTGCTGCGCCTTGTCTGCCGCCGCGTCCACTCCGTCTAGCGGCCACTTGCCCTGGGGGAAGTAGTCGTTCTGGATATCGATTAGGATGAGCGCTTGCTTGGCCATGTTGGTTTCCTTGTGAGGGTTGATGCGTCCAGTATCCTGGCTGGCGTGACGCCTGGGGATTGGCCGCACCGACAATAACAGAGGGAAAACTGACAATGGCGATCGTCGAACTCGGCGTGCTGATCTACAGCGGTGCGCAAATGGCCGCCGTGCATGGCTTGACCGACCTGTTCGCGGTCGCCAACCGGATTGCGACCGAGCATCAGTCCGAGCAACTGCCGTCCCTGCGCATCAGCCATTGGCAGGCTGAAACAGGCGGTGCGCCGACCCGTGTATTCGATAGCGAGCCCGGTAGCGGGGATAGGTTGACGGCCTTGCTGATTCCACCCTCCATTGCCGGCTTTTCCGAGGGCCAGGCGTCCGCCGAATTGCTGGATTGGCTGCGCCAGCAACATCGCTCCGGGACCATTCTGGGCGGCGTGTGCGTAGGTTCGATCCTGATGGCGGAAAGCGGCCTGTTGGACGGTCGCAGCGCCACCACGCACTGGACGTCGGCGAAAACCTTCGCCGCCCGTTATCCGGCGATTCGCCTGGAAGCCGACAAACCCATCGTCGACGACGGCGACTTGATCACCACCGCCGGCCTCATGGCCTGGTCCGAATTGGGCCTGCGCCTGGTGGACCGTTTGCTCGGCCCGAGCATCGCTGCCAGCACCGCGCGTTTCCTGGTGATCGAACACAGTGACAGCGCCAGTGAGTGCGGCAGTAACTTTGCGCCGATCCTTGCCCATGGCGACGCTGCGATTCTCAAGGTGCAACATTGGCTGCAGGCCAGCGGTGCGGTGGATGTTTCGTTGGCTGCCATGGCGCAGGAGGCGGGACTTGAGGAACGCACCTTCCTGCGACGGTTCCGCGCCGCCACCGGTTTGAAACCCACCGAATATTGCCAGCACCTGCGTGTCGGCAAGGCGCGCCAAATGCTCGAGTTCACCAACGGCACCATTGATCACATCGCCTGGACCGTGGGGTATCAGGACCCCGGCGCCTTCCGCGCCACCTTCAAGAAAATCACCGGGCTGGCGCCAAGTGATTACCGCAGCCGTTTCGGCGTGACGCCCTCCAAGGCGCAAGCCTGAATCGTGCAGAAAACCGCGACACCGGGATCACATCGTGCAGAATAAAACAGGCCAAGTGCTATCGCTTTTCCCGCAACTGATTGATTCCCCGCGCGTTTAGACAAACGCCGCCTTGGCTTGATCCCTGCTACCGTTTCCTTACACACATGGCAGCAGAGCCAAGGGGGACGCATGACCCCGACAAATCGCAAAAAAATCGTGGTGGCGCATTCAATCCGTCCGCAAGCGCCATTGCACGAAGTGGAGACCAACCGCGCCCTGGCCCGCTGGCTGGCGCACGTCCTCGGGCTCAAATATGGCGGCAGCTATAACCCTGAGCAGCACAGTGGGCGCGACCTCTATCTATTGCCCACTCAGACGCTGGTCGGTGCGGCCCAGGCGCGGCAATTCGGCGTCAAAGGCCCTGAGGATTTGTGGGGCGGCTACGTCGATCACGATTTCATCTGTACCAAGGCCATCAGCCACGGTTTGCTGAATAAAAACGCGGTTGCGCCCGAAGGCTGGTCGCCGCTGTTTTCCGAGCGCATCCGCAATGTGGTGCTGGATGGGTTGAGTGTGCACGCCCTGGAAGATGCGCGGCCGGCGGCGACCCATTTGCTGTACACCGGCCCGATCCGTCTCAAGCCCGTGCATGCCTGCGCCGGTCGCGGCCAGGAAGTGATCCGCAGCCTCGACGAGTTCGACGCCATCCTCGCGCGCCCTGATGCGGCGCAATTGTTCAGCGACGGCGTGGTGCTGGAGCAGGACCTGCGCGACGTGGTCACCCACAGTGTCGGCCAGAGCTTTATCGGCGATCACGTCATCAGCTACTGCGGCGATCAATACCTGACCCGGGACGGGCAGGGCGAAGAGGTCTATGGTGGTTCCAACCTGTTGGTGGTCCAGGGCTACTACGAAGACCTGCTCAAGCTCGACCTGCCCGATGACGTGCGCCTGGCCATCCAGCAAGCGCAGGTCTTCGATAACGCGGCGGATGAGGCCTATCCCGGGTTCTACGCCTCGCGGCGCAATTACGACATCGCCCAGGGCCTGGACAGCGACGGCCAACGCCGCAGCGGCGTGCTCGAGCAGTCCTGGCGCATGGGCGGGGCCAGCAGCGCGGAAGTCGCGGCGCTGCAAAGCTTCGTCAACAATCCCGGGCTGCGGGCGATTTATGTCTCGTCGGTAGAAACCTACGTCGACCAGCCACTGCCGGCTGACGCGATCGAGGTGTACCGGGGCCCGGCAGAAAACAGCGACTTTCTTCTCAAGTACGTGACGGTCAAATCCTATGACGGCTAGAAGCGAAACCATTGCCATTGATATCGACGACGAACAGATGAGCGGGACCTTCCTCAGTCCCAAATCGAAAGTACCGGGGGTGTTGTTTGTGCACGGCTGGGGCGGGAGCCAGGAGCGTGACCTGGAACGCGCCAAGGGTATCGCCGGGCTCGGTTGTGTATGCCTTACATTCGACCTGCGTGGCCATGCCGGCAACGGCATTCCGTTATCCCGCGTCACCCGCGAAGACAACCTGCGCGACCTGCTCGCGGCCTACGACCGCCTGTTGTCACACCCGGCCATCGACACCTCGGCGGTGGCGGTGGTAGGCACCAGCTACGGCGGTTACCTGGCCGCCATCCTCACTTCGCTGCGCCCTGTGCGCTGGCTGGCGCTGCGGGTGCCCGCGTTGTACCGCGACCAGGAATGGCTCAAGCCCAAGCGCGACCTGGACAAGGCCGACTTGATGGATTATCGCGGGACCTTTGTGCACGCCGAAACCAATCGCGCGCTGCATGCCTGCGCGGCGTTCACCGGTGATGTGCTGATCGTTGAATCCGAAACGGATGACCACGTGCCCCACGCCACCATCATGAGCTACCGCGCCGCCTGCCAGCAGACGCACTCGCTGACCCACCGGATTATCGACGGTGCGGACCACTCCCTGAGCGACCCTGTGTCCCAGCAGGCCTACACCTCGATCCTCGTGGACTGGATCACCGAGATGGTGGTGGGCGAACGCTTGAGTATCATCCAGTCGTAGGCGTCTTCTTCACCCGCAGCGCCTTGGCCTTGGCTTCCACCGCGAGGTACATCACCAGGGCCACCAGCAGCGGCAGGATGAAGTAGATCGCGCGGTAGGCGATCAACCCCGCGAGCAGGCTGCCGCGGGACGCTTCGTGCTGCAGCAAGGCAATGAAGACAGCCTCCAGCACACCAAGCCCCGCCGGGATGTGTGTGACCACTCCGGCAATGCTGCTGATCAGCAACACCCCGAGCACCACGGGGTAATCCAGCTGCTTGGGCAGCAGGGTAAAAATCACTGCTGCCATCAGCGACCAGTTCAGCGCGCCGAGCGCCAACTGCAACACTGCCATGCGCAGCGACGGCAGGCTGATTTCAATCCCGCGTATCGACCATGCGCGCTTTTTCGACAAGCGACAGGCCAGCAGGTAACCCAGGCTCGCCATTACCAACAGCACGCCGACGCCTTGCAACGCACCGCTGCTGAGCTTCCACCCCGGCGGCAATGTCACCAGCCCGCTGCTGAATACCGCGCCGGCGATCGCCATGTAGCCGAACCAGTTGGTGGCCAGGCTCAAGCCGAGGATCTTCGCGATGTTCCCGCTGCTCACCCCGAGTCGGGAATACAACCGATAGCGCATGGCGATGCCCCCAACCCACGCGCTCAGGTTGAGGTTGAACGCATAGCTGATGATGCCCACCGGCAAAATCTGCTTCCAGCCCAACGGCTGGCGGATGTAGGTGCGGCCGATCAGGTCGAAGCACGAATACACCAGGAAACTGCACAGGGTCAGCGCACCCGCGATGAGCAGCGTGCGCAGCTTGAAGTCGCCCAGGGTGTCGAGCACTTCGCTCCAGTCGATACGCCGGGCGAGCAGGGTGAACAACACGATCAGCACCAGGAAAAACACCACCGTCAGCGGTTTTTTCCAGCGTTTCAAGAAGCCGGGGCGAGCGCTTTCTTCAGCGATGCGAGCTTGGGTCATGATCCGCACGCTCCTCAAGAACGAAGGGTTTCAACCTCGGCTTGTGGGCCGGCAACCAGCCGGTCCACGACGGAAAATGCCGCAGCACATGGAACACCACGAAACCCACGGTCACCCGCCAGAACCAGCCGCGAGGCGCGCGGTTTTCCGGCATGGTCTTGCAGTGGTTCTGGCTCAGATATTCCAGGCGCTCGAACAACTGCTGGTTGAAGGCACGATCACGAACCAGCACATTCGCCTCCAGGTTCAGCGACAGGCTCAGCGGGTCGAGATTGCTCGAACCCACCGTGCTCCACTCTTCATCCACCAGCGCCACCTTGCCGTGCAACGGACGCTGGCAGTACTCGTGGATCACCACGCCTTCCTTGAGCAAATAGTCATAGAGCATGCGTGCCGCCAGCTTGGCCAGCAGCACATCCGGCTGGCCCTGCATGATCAACTGCACGTGCACGCCGCGCCGCGCGGCATTACGAATTTCCCGCAGCAGGCGGTAGCCGGGAAAGAAATAGGCGTTGGCGATCACCACCCGCCGCTCGGCCTTGCGCAGGGCGTGCAGGTAGGCCTCTTCGATATCGGTACGGTGTTGCAGATTGTCCCGGTAGATCAGCCGTACCAGGCCATCGCCTTCGCCGGCAGCCCATGGCGACGGGCGTTGCTCGCGCCGCCAGCCGCGCCGCTTGCGCACACGCCGGCCACTTTGTGCGAGGGCGAAATGATGCAGGTCGGCGACTGCCGGGCCCTGCACCTGCACGGCATAATCCTGCTTGGCCTCGGGACCGAAATCCCCCAGGTGATCCGCCGAGAAATTGATCCCGCCGATAAACGCCACACTGGCATCCACCACCACAATCTTGCGGTGCAGGCGGCGAAACCAGTTGGTGCGAAAACCCAATGTCTTGCTCGCCGGGTCGAACATCTGCACGGTCACGCCGGCCTGGCTCAATTCGCTGAGAAACCCCGGTGTCAGCTCGCCACAACCAAAGCCATCGAGGCTGGCGACGACCTTGACGCCACGCTGCGCCGCCTCGATCAAAATGCCTTTGAGCTCGTGGCCGACCTTGTCTTCGAAAAGGATAAACGTCTCCAGCAAGATCTCCCGCTGGGCCTGGCGCATCGCCTCGAACACTTTGGGAAAGTAGGCCTCGCCGTTCTCCAGCAACTCGATCTGGTTACCGCTCTGCCAGCCGTAATCCAGGTCCCGGGCCACGGCATCGTCCGGCGGTTGGTCGGTCGCGATGTGTTCCACCGCGACCTTTTCCAGCGGTGCGCTGTTCATAACTCGATCTCCACCGACAGCGGCGCATGGTCCGACAAGTGTGACCACGGGCGGCTGGTCAGGACTTGGGGCTGATGCACCTTGAGGTTGCGCACATAGATGCGGTCCAGCGGCAGCAGCGGCAGGCGCGCCGGGAAGGTGCGGGCCGGCTTGCCGTGGGTTTCGATAAACACTTCCCGCAGCCCGCAGTGGGCGAGATCGGCGCGCTGGCGCCAGTCATTGAAATCACCGGCGACAATCACCGGCGCGTCGGCGGGAATCTCGGCGACCCGCTGCGCGATCAGGCGCAGTTGCTGCTGGCGATGGACTTCCCGCAGCCCCAGGTGCACGCAGATGGCATGCACGTCCTGCACGTTGCCCGGCAAGCGCAGCACGCAATGCAGCAGCCCGCGACTTTCGTGGCCGCTCTGGGAGATGTCGAGATTGTCGTAGCGGATGATCTGGAATTTCGACAGCAGCGCATTACCGTGGTCGCCATGGGGATACACCGCGTTGCGACCGTAGGCGTATTGCGGCCAGATACTGTCGGCGAGGAACTCGTATTGCGGCATGCTCGGCCAGTTACTGTAGCGCTTGGGGTGGCGTTCATGGGTGCCGTGGATTTCCTGAAGGAACACCACGTCGGCGGCCACGCTGCGAATCGCCTCCCGCAACTCGGGCAATATGAAGCGCCGGTTGAGCGCGGTGAAGCCCTTGTGGGTATTGACCGTCAGCACCCTGAAGCGGGTGATGGTTTCGGTGGGCGTGGTTGGCATCAGTTCCGGATGGGTCATGGCAACACTCCCGTGTCCGGCAACTTGCCGGGTTCGGTGGCCAGTGCCTGGTCCAGGCCAAAACGCTGCAGTAATTGGCGCGCATCGAAGGGCGCGCGCACCTTGATGTCGTTATCGAAGTAGCAAAACACCTCGCGCTGCTTGCGGGCGCGGGGTTTGTGCTTCGGGTCGATCAACTGTGCATCGGCGGGTTGTTTGCCGTGGCTCCAGCGTTCGATGCGATCGCCCCAGCGCTTGAGCGCTTCGGACGTATAGCCGCTGGCATACAGCGCTTTGTCCCCATGCAGACGCAGGTACACAAAGTTGGCCGTGACGTCTTCCAGGTAAGGCCACTTGCCGGCTGTGTCCGCCACCACCAGGGCCACGCCGTGCTTGTCGAGCATCTCGACAAACTCCGGCACGGCGAAACTCTTGTGGCGAATCTCCACCGCATGGCGCAGTGGCTTTTTACCGTGGGCTTGCAGGCTCGCCTTGCCGTTCAGGCGCGGCTCATGCTCGCGGGCGAGGGCGGCGGCCTGCTGGGTAGTGGTGGGTAATTCGGCGAGAAAGGCTTCAAACAACGGCGGGTCGAATTTGAAACTGGGCGGGAACTGCCAGAGGATCGGCCCGAGCTTTTCCTTGAGTTCCAGCACCCCGGAGGCGAAGAAATTCGCCATCGGCTTGTGCACCTCCCGCAGCCGCAGGATATGCGTGATGTAGCGCGGCGCCTTGACGCTGAACACAAACCCTTCAGGCGTGTCGCCATACCATTCGGCATAGCGCTTGGGTGTTTGCAGCGCGTAGAACGAGCCGTTGATCTCGATGCTGTTGACCGCCCGTGAGGCAAACTGCAGCTCGCGCTTCTGGGTCAGGCCCTCGGGGTAGAAATCCCCCCGCCAGGGCGTGTAGCGCCAGCCGGAAATGCCGATATGAATCGCGGCCATGATGACTCCCGTGGGTTAACTGTGTGGTGACCTCCGTTTTTGGATGACTGTGAGGATCGGGAGAAAGTTTCGATGGTCCTACAGACGGCACCTCTCAAAATGTGGGAGCGGGTTCTTTATCGCTGCGGGATCAGTGCCCGCCAACCACCCGGGTCGAACTTTCGGCATACACCGGCCCCAGCCGGTCAAGGCGCCCGCTCCAGGCCGTCAGCGCCAAGGCCACCAACACCACCGAACCGCCAATCCACGCCGTGTGGATCAAGCCCATGTGGGCGACGATCATGCCGCCGGCCCACGCGCCACCGGCAATCCCCAGGTTGAACGCCGCAATGTTCAGGCCCGAGGCCACGTCCACCGCGTTCGGCGTGTGATGTTCCGCCTGGCGCACCACATACACCTGCAAGCCCGGCACATTGCCGAAAGCGACCGCGCCCCACACCAGCACAGTGGCCAGGGCCAGCCATGGATTACCCGCGGTGAAGGTCAGCACGAACAACACAGCGGCGAGCAGGGCAAAGATGATTTTCAGGGCGCTGATCGGGCCGCGTTTGTCGGCCAGCTTGCCGCCCCAGATATTACCGATGGCCACCGAGATGCCATACACCAGCAACACCAGGCTGACGGTGCCGGCGCTGAACCCGGAGATGTCCTGAAGGATTGGCGCCAGGTAGGTGAACGCGATGAACGAGCCGCCGTAACCCACCGCCGTCATGGCGTACACCAGCAGCAGCCGTGGTTGTTTCAACACTTGCAGTTGCTGCAACAGCGACGCGGGTTTGCTGTGGGCGATGTTTTTCGGTACGTAGAGCAGGCTGCCGATAAACGCGATCAAGCCCAGGGCCGAGACGGCGAGGAAGGTTTCGCGCCAGCCGAAGTGCTGGCCGATAAACGTCCCCAGTGGCACACCGGTCACCAACGCCACGGTCAGGCCGGTAAACATGATGGCAATCGCGCTGGCGGCTTTTTCCTTGGGCACCAGGCTTGTGGCGATCGTGGAGCCAATCGAGAAGAACACCCCGTGGGCCAGGCCGGTGACGATCCGTGCCAGTACCAGGGACTCATAACTCGGCGCTTGCCAGGCCAGCAGGTTGCCGAGGGTGAACAGCACCATCAGCGACAACAGCAGCAGTTTGCGTGGCACTTTGCCGGTGAGGGCGGTGAGTACCGGCGCGCCGATGGCCACGCCCAGGGCGTAGAGGCTGACCAGCAGGCCGGCGGACGGCAGGCTGACGCCAAGGTCGGCGCCGATGGTGGGTAACAGGCCAACGATGACGAACTCGGTCGTCCCGATGGCAAAAGCGCTGAGGGTCAGCGCGAGCAAGGCAATGGGCATGGCTGCAACTCCGGTGGGTTTCAATCAGGAGCGCAGTCTCGAGGTTCGGCTTGTGCGGAAAAAGCCAGGTATTGGCATTTGATATTTGCCTGGGGCGCACGGATCGAAGTCTGCGGGGAACGATCAGGCGTCAAACTCGTCAGTTCCTTACAGACCCTTCTGAAGGAGCCCGGTGTTTTGTTGAATTTAAAGACTGTGCTACTGCTCGGCACGCTGCTGTTCTGCGGCAGCGGTGCGCTGCAAGCGGCCACTGCCCCCGCGGCTCCTGCGCCTGCCGCCCCGGCCCAGCCGGAACTTTTGGTAGAAGGCGGCCTGCTCGGCGCCATCAGCTCCAGCATCGATGATGTGCAGGACAAACTCGACCTCAACCAGAACCTGGTCGACGCCTGGCGGCTGCGGGCCGACCGGGCGGCGGATGAGGTGGACAAGCTGGTCAACCAGCCGTCCGAACGTTCCTCGTGGAGCGTGGCCGGGGATTTCCTGTTGTTGTCCGGGGTGTGGATCGGCGCGTTCGCCGCGCTGACCCTGCTGGGGCGCTTTATCGTCAAGCGCCTGAGCCTGCAGCGGCATATCGCACCTCGCCAGCGCCTCCAGGCGTTGCTGGGTTACCTGATTCCCTACACGATACCGGCGCTTATCTGCCTGCCATTGACGCTCTACGTCAGCCACTTCCTGCCCACCTCGGTGGGCCGTGCGCTGGCGCTGTGTTTTGCCTACGCCACCAGCAGCGGCATTTTCTCCACCTCGATCCTGTTGTGCGTGATCGTCATGTTCAACGTCGGCCACAAGCGCCCGGCGGTGCAGATTATTCGGGACTACTGCCCCAAGCCGTTGTTCCTGATCGGCTTCCTTGCGGCCCTCAGCGATGCGCTGACCAGCCCACAGATCGCCCGTCAACTGGGGGGCAATATCACCGCCAGCGTTGCGATCTTCACCGGGCTGTTTGCCTCGGTGATTTTCGGCATGCTGGTGATTCGCCTGCGCCGTCCGGTGGCGCATTTGATCCGCAACCGGCCCCTGGCCCAGCGCCTGAAACACCCGGCGGTGCAGCAATCCCTGCGGGTGTTTTCCGGCCTGTGGTATTGGCCGATTCTATTGATGGTGCTGGTGTCGGCGATCAACCTGATCGGCGCCGGCGACGACAGCCAGAAAGCCCTGCGCTGCGCACTGTTCACCACGATCCTGCTGATCGGCACGGTGTTTCTCAGCACCGTGTTGCAGCACCTGTTCCAGTCCCGCAGCACGGTGGCGGTGCAGCGCAGCAGTGCCTACAAGGAACGTTTCCTCAGCCTGCTGCACGCGCTGTTGCGCATCGTGATGGCCATCGCCTTTATCGAAATCCTCGGGCGTATCTGGGGCGTTTCGCTGTTTGAGTTTGCCCAGCGCAACTCCGTGGGCCGGGCCATCAGCGACTCCCTGAGCAGCATCGGTTTGATCCTGCTGGTGACCTGGCTGTTCTGGGTGGTGCTCGACACGGCGATTCAGGAAGCATTGAAACCCCCGGTCAACAAACGCTCCAGCCGCCAGCCCAGCACGCGGGTGAAAACCATCCTGCCACTGCTGCGCAACGCAGTGAAAATCATCCTGGTGGTGATCTGCGCGATCACCACCATGGCCAACCTGGGGATCAACGTCGCACCGCTGCTGGCGGGTGCCGGGGTGGTGGGCCTGGCCATTGGTTTTGGCTCCCAGCAACTGGTGCAGGATGTAATCACCGGGCTGTTCATCATCATCGAAGACACCCTGTCGATTGGCGATTGGGTGGTGCTCGACTCCGGCCACGCCGGCACCGTGGAGGGCCTGACCATCCGCACCCTGCGCCTGCGGGACGGCAAGGGGTTTGTGCATTCGGTGCCGTTCGGGCAGATCAAGGCCGTCACCAACCAGTCGCGGCAATTCGCCTATGCGTTCTTCTCGGTGCAGTTCACCTACGACACCGATGTCGACAAGGCCGTGGAGCTGATTCGCGAGGCGGGACAGTCGATCCGCGACGACGTGTTCCTCAAGTACAACCTGCAAGGGCCGCTGGAGGTATTTGGCGTCGACAAGATGGACCTCAACGGCGTGGTGCTGACGGCGCAGTTCCGCACGGTGTCGGGCGGGCAATATGCGGTGAGCCGCGCGTTTAACCAGCGCTTGAAAAAGCTTGTGGATAACTGTGCCTTTGTTCATTTCGCGCAAACTTATCCACAGCAGGTGATGTTGCCGCAGCGGGTCGGGCAGCAGGTGGATGAGCCGGAGGAAGAAGTGCCTTCGTCGGTGGTGCTTACCGAGCAGCCAAGAACCCAATAGTTTTGTGTTGAGGCCGCCGGCCTCTTCGCGAGCAAGCCCGCTCCCACATTCGATACGGTTCCACCCTTGGAATGCGGTCAAATGTGGGAGCGGGCTTGCTCGCGAAGGCGTCATTACGGGCACTGAACAAGTCAGTGTCTGATCAGTTTTTCCCGCACCAACCCGGCCTCCTGCTGATCCAGCTCCAGCAATACCTGCTGCTTGCCGGCAATCTCCACCGCCGCCGGCAAACCATTCCGGTACACCAGCCGATTACCGCTCAACGCCGGCACCTTGCTACCCGGCAGCAGCGTACCGACCAGGTTCAGCGGATCCGCCCCACACACGGCAATCAAGCTGCCATCGTGAGGCCGCCGCCGAACTTCCCGCAGCAGCGGAATCGCTTCCGGCAACGCAAACTGTTCCCCCGCCAAACCACTCACAAACCGCCCGCCCCGAATCTCGCCCCGGGCCTCCAGCCGGTGGAACGTACGCAGCAATTCCCGCCAACTGGGCAGCCAGTCCGCCTCGCGCTCCAGCAGGCGCCAGAACACCACCCCGTAGCGGCGCAGCAAGGTCATCGCCACATGCTCCAGCGTCTCGGCCGAGTGAGCCCCCGGTCGTGTGCCGTCCGCCACCGGCGCCCGCCGTACCAGGGCCCAACGCCCGGCATCGTCCATCCCGCCGACAAACGCGCCACGCCCGCGCCGACTGCTGCGGGCCTGACGTTTGCTCGCCGGCGTGGTCAGGGCGCGCAGGCCGGCAAAACTGTCGGCGTTCGCCAGCCCCGCGCCCACCAGTTCCTGCAACGCGGTTTCCAGTTCGCTGCGCAGCAGATGGGCTTCGTGGATCAATTCATCGAAAAACAGCGCGCCGTTTTCCCGCAGCGCCTGATGGACTTTCTGTGCCTTGGGCGACAGCTCGGTACTGTCCGGCGCTTCGGTCAGTCCACTCCACAATGGCACCTGGCTGCGGGGCAACAGCACCACTGGCGTGCTGCGCAGGGCCGTCGCGCCGGCCTTGTTGCTCAGGCGTGTCCACACCACTTTGCCGCTGCGGCACAAATCGTCCAGCCAGTGGGGCGCGTAATCCTTGATTCGTGCGCTGAGCAAATCGCTGTCCCAGGCCGAAGTGGCTGCGGCGTACCCTTCCAGCTGCGCGACGATCTGCGGCAACACGGCGCTGCCCTGGCCGCGGGTACCGTTCGACAGGTGCTGCCAGTCGAACAGAAAACGCATGAAATCCTGCAACGCCACCGGCTCGATTTCCCGGCGCAGGCGCTTGACCGTGTAGCGGTGAATGCGCGCCAGCAGGTGACGTTCGCACCATTGTTCGGCGCTGGCGCCGGGGCTGAAACGGCCGCGCAGCACGTAGCCTTCGCTCTCCAGCCGCGCGAGTGCCTGTGATACGTCGGCCACCGGCAAGGCCAGGGGCGCGGCGATCTCGATCAGCGTCAATGGGCCGAAGCCGCTCAGGCGCGCCCGCAGCACTTCCACCAAGGCTTCATCGAAGGTCCAGGGCTCATCGAAACCGGGCAACAGCGGCAGGTCATTCGGGTAGATCGCCGCTAAACAGCTCAAGCGCTCCAGAGCGACCCAAACGGCCTGGTCGGTACCGCTCTGCAATCGGCTGGCGCGCCCACCGTCGGCCAGGGCTTGCAGCCATTCGGCCCACTGCGCCGTGACCTCCGATTCGGCAATGCACGCCAAACTCATCAGCGCTTCATGCATCTCGTCCAGGCCATTGGGCGCCGGCCAGGCTTCCTCGCACACACCGGCAATCGCTTCGGCATCCAGCGCACCAAGGTCATCGGTGCTTTGCGGGTCGCTCCAGCGCCGGTTGAGCACGGCCTGGGTGCGGCGCTCCTCCAGCGGAGCGTCGTCGAGAAAGGTGTAGGGGCGGGCGCTGAGAATCTCTGCTGCCAGTGGCGACGGCGCCGGCAGATCACGGCTGATCAGGCGGATTTCGCCGCGCTCCATGCGCCGCAACAGGGCCAGCCAGCCTTCGCTGTCCATGGCTTCGTGCAGGCAGTCGTCGAGGGTTTGCTCCACCAGCGGATGCTCGGGCACTTCGCGCTCGCCGGCGAGGTTTTCCAGGCAGGCGATCTGGTCGGGGAACACACTGGCGATCAGGTCTTCACTCTTCATGCGCTGGATCTGCGGCGCCACCTTGCGCCCACCGGTGTAGCGCGGCAATGCCAGGGCCACCCCGGCATTCCAGCGCCAGCGCACGCCGAACAGCGGTGCATCCAGTACCGCCTGGATCAGGATGTGCTCGGCCGTGTTGCTGTTCAGGTAGCGCCACACTTCGTCCAGCTCAAAGCTGTGACTGGTGGACAGCGACAACACGATCGCATCCTCGCTGGCGGCGGCTTGCAGTTCGAAGTTGAAGGTGCGGCAAAACCGCTTGCGCAGCGCCAGGCCCCAGGCGCGGTTGATGCGACTGCCGAACGGCGTGTGGATGATCAATTGGGTGCCGCCGGACTCGTCGAAAAACCGTTCCATGATCAACGTGTCCTGGGACGGCAGCGCGCTCAGCGCCAGCCGCGCCCGCGCCAGGTAATCCAGCAGTTGTTCGGCGCTGGCCAGGTTCAGGCCGAGGGTACCGGTGAGCCAATCGAGCGCCGGTTGCAGGTTACCCGGCGTGGCGCCCAGCAGCGCGTCGAGTTGCCCCTGAAAACGCGCCACGGCAAACGACAACTCGGCACTGCGCCCCGGTGCTTCGCCGAGCCAGAACGGAATGGTCGGCGGCTGGCCGTGGGCATCCTCGACCCGCACCTTGCCGGGCTCCACTCGCAGGATGCGGTAGGAGGTGTTGCCCAGCTGGAAGATATCCCCGGCGATGCTTTCCACCGCGAAGTCTTCGTTGACGCTGCCGATGTTCAGGCTTTGCGGCTCAAGCAGCACGCTGTAGTCGGCGTTGTCGGGGATGGTGCCGCCGCTGGTCACGGCGGTGAGCTTGGCGCCCCGCCGGCCACGCAGGGTGCGGGTGATGGCGTCGCGGTGCAGGTAGGCGCTGCGCAGGCCCTGGCGCCCGTTGTAGCCTTCGGCGAGCATTTGCAGCAGTGCCTGATAGTGACGCTCATCCAGCTCGGCGTAGGGCGAGGTGCGGCGGATCAGCGTGAGCAGGGCCTGTTCCTGCCATTCCTGGCAGCTGACTTCGGCGATGATCTGCTGGGCCAGCACATCCAGCGGCGCAACCGGAATCAGCAAGGTGTCCAGCTCGCCCCGGCGCACGCAGTCGAGCAGGGCGGCGCATTCGATCAGGTCGTCGCGGGTGGTGGCGAACAACCGGCCCTTGGGCGTGCCGCCGACCTGATGCCCGGAGCGTCCGACCCGTTGCAGAAAACCGTTGATCGAGCCGGGCGAGCCGATCTGGCACACCAGGTCGACATCGCCGATATCAATCCCCAGTTCCAGCGACGCAGTGGCGATCAACACCTGCAGCTCACCGGCCTTGAGCCGTTGTTCGGCGTCCAGGCGCATTTCCTTCGCGAGGCTGCCGTGGTGGGCGGCGACGGCGTTTTTGCCCAGGCGCTCGCTCAAGTGCCGGGCCAGGCGTTCGGCCAGGCGCCGGGTGTTGACGAAAATCAGCGTGGTGCGGTGTTGCCTGGCCAGTTCGGCGAGGCGGTCGTAGACCAGCTCCCACACGTCGTTGGCCATGACGGCCGACAGCGGCACCGGCGGCACTTCGATATCCAGGTCCCGTGGGCGTGCGTGGCCGATATCGACGATCTCGCAAGGCCGGCCGGTGCCCACCAGAAAGCGCGACACCGCCTCGATGGGCTTTTGCGTGGCGGACAGGCCGATGCGGGTCAGCGGTTCGCTGCACAAACCCTGCAGGCGCTCCAGTGTCAGGGCCATGTGGCTGCCGCGCTTGCTGGCGGCGATGGCGTGGATCTCATCGACGATCACCGTGCGGGTGCTGGCAAGCATCTGCCGGCCGGAATCCGAGCCGAGCAACACGTAGAGCGATTCCGGGGTGGTGACCAGGATGTGCGGCGGGTGCTTGCGCATCAGGGCGCGGTCTTTCTGCGGGGTGTCGCCGGTACGCACGGCGGTGCGGATCGCCAGCGGAGGCAGGTCGAGGCGCTGCAAGTGCTCGGTGATGCCGGCCAGCGGGGTTTGCAGGTTGATCTGGATGTCGTTGGACAAGGCTTTGAGTGGCGAGACGTAGACCACCAGCGTTTGGTCTGGCAGTTGGCCGCCATTGGCCAGGCCTTGATGCACGAGATCGTCCAGCACGGCGAGAAAAGCAGTCAGGGTCTTGCCGGAGCCGGTGGGCGCGGCGATCAGTGTGGAGCGGCGCTGGCGGATCAGCGGCCACGCCTGGGCCTGGGCGGCGGTCACCGACGGGAACGTGCTGCGGAACCAGGTGCTGACGGCGGGGTGGAAACCGTTCAAGACCGTGTCCGTTGATTCAGGAAGGTTCATCCCCAATTTATGCGGCCGGCCCCGGCAACTTGCAACCCCGGGATGCATTCCCTGTGGTGAGGGATCTTGTTGTGGCGAGGGAGCTTGCAGTGGCGAGGGAGCTTGCTCCCGCTGGAGTGCGCAGCGCTCCCGCTTTTTTGGGGCCGCTACGCAGCCCAGCGGGAGCAAGCTCCCTCGCCACAAGAAGCTCCCTGGCCACAGCAAGCTCGCTGACCACTGCAAGGCCCCTGGCCACTGCATGCTCCCTGGCCATAAAAAGGCTCTCTCTACCTAAAGCCCCCCCCGGCCGCAATCGGCGGCGCACTTTATAAGTGACGGTTGCGCTACAAACCCGCAAAATGCAACGATTCTGGCAAATGCCAACGGCATGGCTCACAAGCCTGTCGATAATAACCATCGTTCCAAACAGACCGGGCCTGCTCAATCTATGCGAATGCGCCTTATGTTACTGGGCGGCGGGAATGCCCTCGGGCAGGCGCTGATTCGCCTCGGTGCGGAGGAAGACATCGGTTTCCTCGCCCCGCGCCCGCCCCAAGACGGCTGGGATGCCGCGAGCCTCACGCAACTGCTCGACGACACCCGTCCCGATGCCTTGATCAATCTCGCCTATTACTTCGACTGGTTTCAGGCGGAGACGGTCAGCGAGACACGCCTGGCCGCCCAGGAATATGCGATTGAGCGCCTGGCTGAACTGTGCCAGCACCACAGCATCACCCTGCTGCAACCGTCCAGCTACCGGGTGTTCGACGGCTCCCGCGCCACCGCCTACAGCGAAAAAGACGAACCCGTGCCCTTGGGCCTGCGAGGCCAGGCGTTGTGGCGCATCGAGCAGAGCGTACGCGCCACCTGCCCGCAGCACGTGCTGTTGCGTTTCGGCTGGCTGCTGGATGACAGCGTCGATGGCACCCTCGGGCGCTTCCTGGCCCGTGCCGAAAAACCTGACGAACTGCTGATGGCCGACGACCGCCGGGGCAACCCGACGCCGGTGGACGATGCCGCGCGGGTGATCATTTCGGTGCTTAAGCAACTGGATTGCGCCGCGCCGTTGTGGGGCACTTATCACTATGCCGGCCACGAAGCGACTACCCCGCTGGCGCTGGGGCAGGCGATCCTGACCGAAGCGCGCAACTTCCACCCGCTGGCCGTGGAAGCGCCGACCGCCCAGGCCCACGCCGCCCGTCCGGATGCAGCCGACGAGCCGCAACACGCGGTGCTGGCCTGCAAGAAAATCCTCCACACCTTTGGCATCAAGCCACGGGCATGGCGGGCCGGGCTGCCGGCGTTGCTCGACCGGTTCTATCGACACGGTCAAACATAAAAAAGGCGCCTGAAACAGGCGCCTTTTTTTGTGGCGGTGCGCGGACGGTTAAAAGTGATATGTGTTGGCAAGTCGGATGCGCCACGGCATACGAAAAATTTGAAACCTTTGGTGCGCCCGGTCATCCATGCCAATAGGGATTGATTGTGCTTACGGCTCGTTCAGCAAAAGCAAAAGTCTGCATTCAGAAGAAGACTTCGCCCATCCAGCCATGGGCAGCCTAAAAGAGGAGCCCCACCCATCATGGCAACACATTCTCCGGTGAATGGTTCGCCGCCGCCTCACGATGATGTGTATGAGGAAGCGCACGACCTGCAGTTCGCTTTGAGTGCCTCCGGGCTTGGTATATGGCGCCTGGATTTGACGACGGGCGAGCTGAAGACCTCGGCCACTTGCCGCCTCAACTTCGGACTCGAACCTCACGTACCGTTCAGCTATGAACACATGCAGCGCTTGGTGCACGCCGAAGACAAGCGTCGAGTGGCCGAAGCGTGGGATCGCTCAATCGCTCAACGTGGCGACTACGACGTTCGCTACCGCGTCATCACGCCAATCGGTGAAACTCGCTGGCTGCATGTGTGCGCAAGACCCCGTTATGCCGATGATGGTCTACCCGTCACGATGACGGGAACCGTTCAGGATGTGAGCCAAGAGCAGTCACTTCAGTCGCAGAAGATGGACGCGCTGGGGCGGGTAACAGGCCGAGTGGCTCATGACTTTAATAATCTGCTGACGGTGATACGTTCTTCAGCGGATCTTTTGAAGCGTCCTTCCGTATCGGAAGAGCGGCGGCTGCGCCTGGTAGAAGCCATTTCCGAGGCGGTGGAGCGTGGTTCTCATTTCACCAGTCAATTGCTGTCCTTCGCTGGCAGGCAAGCCCTGCATCCCGCACCGCTGGACGTCAATTCAAGCACGTTGGCCATGGCCGATACGATTGCTGTGCGGGTTGGCACAGGCATCCACGTACGCATCGAGTCCGCAGAATTACCCTGCGTTGTTCACGTCGACCCAGGACAGTTTGAAGCGGCCATTCTCAATATGGTCATGAACGCCCGCGACGCCATGATGGATAAGGGGGAGCTGGTCATCCGTGTTGAGTCGATGGACCTTATCCCTGCGTCCGATGGCTATCCCCTTATCAAGGGGCGTTTTGTTGCCGTGTCCATCACAGACAATGGCTCGGGTATCGCTCCGTTCAGCCTCGATAGAATCTTTGAACCGTTTTTCTCCACCCAAGGCAAAGGCCAGAGAAGTGGGCTGGGGCTCAGTCAGGTATTGGGTTTTGCCAAACAGTCGGGGGGAGAGGTCAGGGTCGAGAGTCGTCTGGGGCAGGGAAGTACGTTCACGCTTTATTTGCCCCGCGCTTGAACGGGATGAGTGGATAGCCCGATTGCACAAATGGAGTTAGCATCGTAAACCTTCGGCTCAAGAGCCTGTTGTTCACATCAGGGTTGCATTGTGGAAAAGCTAAATCGCCTTCAAAGCGGAATAGAAGGGCTGGATGCTCTGCTCAAGGGCGGGCTAGTCGCAGGTGCCTCCTACATTATCCAGGGGCGCCCAGGATCGGGTAAAACCATCCTCGCCAATCAACTGGGATTCAATCATGCGCGCAACGGGGGCCGAGTACTGGTGGCCACGTTGCTGGCCGAGTCCCACGACCGTTTATTTCAGTTCCTCTCGACCCTGAACTTCTTTGATGTTTCCCGGGTGGGGGCCGAAATTCAGTTCGTCAGTGCATTTGACACCCTTGAGAACGACGGTCTCGATGAAGTGGTCAAGCTGCTTCGGCGTGAGATCAGTCGCCAGAAGGCCACCGTGTTAGTGGTCGACGGCTTGCTCAATGCACGCTCCAAGGCTGACTCGCCCATCGACACCAAGAAATTCATTTCCGAGCTGCAAGGGCACGCTGCGTTCGCCGGTTGTACGGTGCTGTTTCTCACCAGTTCCCGGTTGGACGACGGCAGTCCTGAGCACACCATGGTTGATGGTGTGATCGAGATGGGTGAAGAGCTTCACGGCAGCCGTTCAGTGCGCCGTATTCAATTGCGCAAGACTCGGGGCAGTGGTGCACTGACCGGATTGCACGAGTGTGAAATCACCGACGATGGCCTGGTGGTTTATCCGCGTCTGGAAAGCCTCTACAGCCATCCGTCTTTACCTGACAGTGCTGATCTGACGCGTATCACCAGCGGCATCGGTTCGCTGGACGCCATCATCGGCGGTGGCCTGCACAGTTCCTCCGTTACCCTCGTCATGGGGCCTTCCGGCGTCGGGAAAACCACATTGGGGCTCCGGTTCCTCGCTGAGTCGACAGTGGAAGCGCCGGGCCTGCATTTCGGTTTTTATGAAAGCCCGCAGCGGTTACGCCTCAAAGGCCAATCGCTGGGTATTGATATCAAGGGTATGGAAGAAATTGGTGCGCTGAGTCTTGCCTGGCAACCCACGACAGAAGGCCTGCTCGACGGTCTCGGCGCACGTCTGCTGAAAATAGTTGAGGAAAAGGGCATCAAGCGCCTGTTCATCGACAGCTTGAGCGGCATGACCCGAGTGTCGACAAACCCGGCACGTATCACTGATTTCTACAGCGCCCTGATGAGCGAGCTTCGTGCCCGTGGCGTAACGGTATTTGCCTCATGGGAGATGCGTGACGTTTTTGGTTCGGAGGTCAGTTCTCCGACTCCGGACCTGTCCAGTATTGTCGATAACCTGCTGCTGATGCGTTTCTTCGAGATTCAATCTGAACTAAGAAGAATGCTTTCGATTCTTAAGGTACGAGATAGCTTCTACGATCCTTCGCTTCTTGAAGTGGTAATCCATGAAAACGGCGTTGACCTGAAGAAGGCATCAAGAAATGCATTGGCTGTCCCTAATGATTCTTCGCTGCCGGGCTCAACGTCCTAAGTCTCTGATTCGGGTTGAATTGACATGACCACCATCCTGGTCGTCGACGACGAGTATTTGATCGCTGACATTCTCGGCTATGCGCTGGAGGATGAGGGGTACATGGTCGTAAAAGCGAGCAATGGCCAGAAAGCACTCGAGGTCCTGGAGCGCGAGCGGCCAGCGTTGATCATCACCGACTTCATGATGCCGGTCATGGATGGCCAGGAGTTTGCCGAAGCGGTTCGTGCTCTGCCGGCAGTCAAACACTTGCCCATCATTCTGATCAGCGGAGCCCAGGCACATATTGGTATGGAGCGGTCGGACTTGTTCAATGCGGTGTTGAAAAAGCCGTTCAACATTGACTTGGTCATAGCTGAAGTGCACCAGCTCCTGGCTGACGCCTGATTCGCAGCACACGGGCGTGTGCCTGGCCTCTGATTGGCGCTTGCCTCCAGGGGAAGCCTCACAAAAAAGGCCCTGTACAACAGGGCCTTGGGTAGAACCTAGAACTTGTAGCCAATACCGACCATGTACACCATCGGGTCAACATCCACATTGACCTTGGCCCGAGTGCCCTGGCCCAGGGCGTTGTTATCCACGGTGGCCTTGGTGCTGATGTCGATGTAGCGCGCCTGGGCGTTGATCATCCACTTGTCGTTGATCATGTAGTCCGCACCGATCTGCGCGGCCCAACCCCAGGAGTTTTCCGCCTTGAAGTTGCTGAAGCCGGCCTGCTCGGCGCGGCTGCCGACGTGCTCGTCGTAGATCCAGGTGTAGTTGATACCGGCGCCGATGTACGGTTGGAATACCGACTTGCTGTCCAGCGGGTAGTACACGACGCTCAGGGTCGGTGGCAGGTGCTTCAGCGTACCGAGCTTGCCGTTGGCAGCGCCCAGGGCGGTGTTCTTGATCTTCACATCATGTTCGAACGGCGTGGCCGCCAGCAGTTCGATACCCCAGTGGCTGGTGAACATGTAGGCGAAGTTCAAACCCAGTTGAGTGTCGCTGCTCATGGTCGCCTTGCCGCCCAGGTTGGTCCCGGCCAGCGGGCCCTGGTCAACCTTGACACTGCTGCTGTCCGCTTTCGGGTTGACGGTGATGGCACCGGCGCGAATCAGGATGTCACCCGCTTCGTGAGCGTGGGCAACAGGGGCGACGAGGGCGAGCGCGACAAGCGACGCGCCGAGCAGGGACTTGTTCATGGGAGCTCCAAAGGACGTTATTAATTGCTTGTGTCCAATGGTAAAGATCGTAACGTTCGAGCTTTTGACTCAGCTCAATGAAAGCGCAATCACGGGTTATTCCTGCAACTCGTACACATAGATCTTGTCGGCATCCATCTGGTAGCCGGCGTCGGCCAGTTCACTGCTGGACGGTTTGACCTGCATCTGGCCTTCGATCCAGTACGGTTGATACAACTCGTCGAGCTTCACGCCGACTTCGCTTTTCACATGCACGATCTGGTTCGACGGCGGTGGCGGTACATGGATGCACGCGCCGAAATACGGCACCAGCAGGAACTCCGTGGTGCGACCTTCTTCGCTGACTTCCAGCGGCACGATATAACCCGGCAGGCGGATGTGCTTGCCGTCCAGGCTTTGTACGACCGGCGCGTTGGGCAGGTCCTGCTTGGCGGCCGGCGCTGACTCCACCGACAACGCATCGGCCATGCCCGACAAGTCGTGCAGCGGTTTCATGTTGGGGATTTCCGGCGGCGCGTCCGGCGGGATCATCTCCTGCCACGACAGGTCCTTGGGCTGGTCTTCAGCCCACACGGGCAGGGCCACCAGCAGTAACAGTGCGAGCACGGCGCGACGCATCAACAGCTTCCTCATAAACGTATCGACAGGCCGTCGGCCAACGATTGCCGGTAGGCGCGCCAGGCTGGCACGCTGCCCATCAGCAGGGCTGCGACGAGAATACCGCCCAACAAAGTCCATTCATATTCGCTCGGCAACGACAGCGGCAGGTCCAGGCCGTAGTTGGCCTGCAAATACCCGCGCGACGCGGCGATGCACACATACAGCAGCCCGACGCCGGCGATCACGCCCGACAATGCCAGGGCGAAGGCTTCGAAGATCAGCAAGGTCGCAATGTGCCAGGGCCGTGCGCCCACCGAACGCAGGATTGCCATTTCCCGGCGGCGCTCGTTGAGGCTGGTGAGGATCGCGGTGAGCATACCGATCAAGCCGGTCAGCACCACGAACAGCGAGATCACGAACAGCGCTTTTTCAGCCGTGCCCATCATGCTCCACAGCTCTTGCAGCGCCACGCCCGGCAGGATCGCCAGCATCGGCTCGCCACGGAACTCGTTGATCTCCCGTTGCAGGGCGAAGGTGGAAATCTTGTTGTTCAAACCGAGCATGAACGCGGTGATGGCTTGTGGCGTCAGGTCCATGTTGCGGGCCTGATCGGCGCTGATCCGACCTTTGCCCTGGGCCGGTACGCCGTTGTGCCAGTCGATGTGAATCGCTTCCATGCCGCCGAGGCTGATATGCAGTGTGCGGTCCACCGGAGTGCCGGTGCGCTTGAGAATGCCGACCACGGTGAACGGCTTGTCATCGTGCTTGACCAGGCTGACCACCGCCACGCCGTGGGCCAGCACCAGCTTGTCGCCGAGCTTGTAATGCAGCGCGTCGGCCACTTCGGCGCCGAGCACCACTTCGAATGGATCGGTGGCGAAGGCGCGACCGCTGGCCAGTTCCAGGTTCTGCCGGCGGCCGTATTGATAGTGTTCGAAATAGGATTCGTTGGTGCCCATCACGCGGTAGCCACGGTGGGAGTCGCCGAGGGAAATCGGGATCGCCCATTTTACCTGCGGGTTGGCCGCGAAGTGTTCGTAGCTGTCCCAGCGAATGTTGTTGGTGGCGTTGCCGATGCGGAACACTGAATACAGCAGCAAATTCACCGAGCCGGAGCGCGCGCCGACGATCAGGTCGGTACCGCTGATGGTGCTGGCGAAGCTGGCGCGGGCTTCGGTGCGTACCCGTTCCACCGCCAGCAACAGGCACACCGACAGGGCGATGGCGAAGGCGGTGAGGATCGCGGTAAAGCGGCGGTTAGCCAGGCTGGCCATGGCTAGTCGAAACAAATACATCTCAAACCTCTGCGGGCGTGGCGGCGCGATTGAGTTCGGCCAGCGACAGGTTGCTGTCGAACAGCGGCGCCAGGCTCTGGTCATGGCTGACGAACAACAGGCTGGCGCCTGCTTCGCGGCATTCGGCGAACAGCAACTGAATGAAGGCTTCCCGGGCGTCGTAGTCCAGGGCCGAGGTCGGCTCGTCGGCGATCACCAGCTCCGGCTGGCCGATCAGCGCACGGGCAGCGGCCACCCGTTGTTGTTGGCCGATGGACAGGGAGTCGGCGCGGCGCTCCAGCAGGCTCTTGTCCTTCAGGCCCAGGTGGGCGAGCAAGGTCGCGGCAGCCTGGTCGACGCTGCCGTGACGCTGGATTGCCCGCTGTGCCCGTAACGTTGAAAAGTGGCAGGGCAACTCGACGTTCTCGCGCACCGAGAGAAACGGCAACAGGTTGAACTGCTGGAAGATGTAGCCGGTGTGGTCGACCCGGAAACGGTCGCGGGCGCCGGCCGAGAGTTCGGTCAGCTCCTGGCCCAGCAGGCGGATGCTGCCCCGGCTGGGCTTTTGCACACCGCCCAGCAGGCCGAGCAGGGTGGTCTTGCCACTGCCGCTGGGGCCCTTGAGGAACAGGGTTTCCCCCGGCTCCAGGCGGAACGTGGGGATGTCCAGCAACTGTGGGTGACCGGGCCAATTGAAGCCCAGGTCAGACAGTTCGATAAGTGCTTGGGTCATAGGGAGGTCAGTGGTCTGGCTCGATTTGGATGATGACACCGATCAACTGTAGGAGCTGGCTTGCCTGCGATGGCATCACCGCAGTGTTTCTGGAGCACCGCGGCGTCTGCATCGCAGGCAAGCCAGCTCCTACAGTGTGGTGTTTACATCAGAATTTCAGGGTGGCTGCTGTGGCCGTCGCTTCCACACCCTGCTGGCCGCTCGGGCCAATGAGTTGTACCTGAATTTTCTGGGTGGCGGGGAAGGTCTTGAACACCTGGGTCAGGTCGAGGTTGCTCAGGGCGGTCGGCGTGGCGCAAGTGAACTGGTAGTGAGCGTGGATTTCGCTGTGGTCGTGGTGATGTTCGTGGGCGGCGGCGCCTTTGCCATCGGTGGCGTGGTCGTCATCGTCTTCATCGTGGTCGGCTTCAGGCTTGTCGCCGAACAGCGGGCTGTTCAGTTCCTGGGTGCTGATCACGCAACCGGCGGCCTTGGGCAGGCTGAACAGCACCAAAGGTTGCTCCAGTTGCTTGCGGGCGGCGGCGACCTTGGCTTTGTCGGCAGGGGTGGTGGCGAGGTGTTCAAAACCCACCAGGTTCATCGCCGGGCTGTCCAGTTCCAGCTCCAGGGCCTGGCCGTCGAGCACCGCATTGAGGCGACCCACGCCGTGTTCGTGGGCACCGAGGCTGCCGTGCTCGTGATCATGGTCGTGCTCGTCGGCAGCCTGGGCGATGGCCAGTGGCAACAGGGCAAACGGCAAAGCGAGCAGCAAACGGCGCATGGTGGAGCTCCCGGACAAAGATGAAAGTTTTGTTATGTGATCTTATAACAATTTTGCGAGGAGTTTGACCGCCTGCTTGGCGTAGCGCAAGACGCGTGGGAGCATGCTCGTCAGAAAAGTGCGGGAGTAAGTGCGATGTTGAGAATTCGTGGAACCGTCGGTGACCTGCCGGTGGACTTGACCCTGGAGCTGGATGACGGCGACTGGGCCCGGCTGGGCGCGCAGTTGCAGGCCAGCAAAACCCCGAGTGTGGAACCGGTAGTGACGCCGGCGGCGGGTAACCTGGACGAGAGCCTGTGGCAGGCCGCCCAGGATTTACTGCGCAAGGCCGGGCAACTCAACGGCCTGGAATTGCTTGATCAGTTGGAAGGCCTGGCCGGCAGCGCCTCGGCGGGCAAGCGCCTGCTGGTGCGCCTGCGCCATAGCGCCAAGGTCAAGGTAGCCAGCGGCGGGGATACGCCGCTGTACAGTTGGATCGAGTAAGGCTTAATACAGCGCGGCGAACAGCTTGCGGCGGTACACCGTGACAAGCGGGTGATCGTTGCCGAGCAGTTCGAACACCTGCAGCAGCGTCTTGTGGGGCAGGCCTTCGCTGTAGCTGCGGTTGCGGATGAACAGCTTGAGCAAGCCATCCAGCGCGGCGTCGTATTGCTGGCGCGCCAGTTGTTGCACGGCCAGTTGGTACACCGCCTCGTCATCCTGCGGGTTTTGCGCCAGGCGGGCTTTCAGGTCTGCGGCGTCCGGCAGGTCGGCGGCCTGGCGCAGGAAAGTGATCTGCGCCTTGGCGCCGGCCAGTGCGGCCTTGTGATCATCGCTCTTGACGGCGTCGAGCACGGTTTGCGCTTCGCCCAGTTCACCGCGCTCGGCCAGGCAGCGTGCGTACAGGATCAGCGCGGCGGCGTTGGTGTTGTCTTCGCCAAGCAGGGTGACCAGCACGGCCTCGGCGTCGGTGATACGGCCTTCGGCAAACAGCGCCTGGGCCTGCTCCAGTGGATCGGCAGCCGCCGGTGGTGGCATCTGCACATGGGGCTCCAGCATCGCGCGCACGGCGGATTCAGGCTGCGCACCGGCAAACCCATCCACTGGCTGGCCATCCTTGAACAGCACCACGGTCGGCAGGCTGCGAATGCCAAAGCGCGAGACCACGTCCGGCTCGGCATCGCAATCGACCTTGGCCAGCAGCAACTCACCCTGATAACTCTCGGCAATCTGCGCGAGCATCGGCATCAACGCCTTGCACGGCGCGCACCACTCGGCCCAGAAATCCACCAGCACGGGCTTTTCGAAGGAGTTCTGGATCACCGCCTGATCGAAGGTGGCGGTGGTGGCATCGAAGATGTACGGCGTGGGCTCACTCATGGGGAATCTCGAAGAAAGCAGGAATGGGGCAACTATAAAGACTGGAGGAGGCGACCGGAAGCTATGCCGCGATTAAGCGCGTACAGGATGCCAGAAAGGGTCCTGGTACCAGTCTTGAGGAAAACCCATCGCTTTGAGTGGGACAGGTCGCCGAGTGTGAGTTCTTCCAGCATTGCCCAGCCGGGCATGAGTGGTGGTTGGTCGTAGGTGGTGGGGTAGTGTCGGGCGTAACTCTCTTTTGCTCTCTGGCGTTTGAGATGGGCTTTGCGACCGCTTTCGGCTTGCAACCGATCTATTCGCAGGCATTCGCGCTCATAGTCTCGGATAGCGGCACATTGCTTGGACTGCAATGTTGCGAGTAGGCGTTGGTGGTCAAATGCCTGTTGAAACATTCCGATATCGGTATACCAATGGCTGCCATAGTTGGGCCCCATATGGTTACTGATCATCGAGCGGGTCGCTATTTCCACGCGTTCAATGGCATCCATGCTCAACAATCGAAGCCTGCGGTCAAAGTCGTAGAGTCGAGTTAACTGACGAAAACCTGTGCCATCGCGAAATCGATGATCGACATCCCCCGATTGCTGAAAAGGGCGCATGTAGGGGCTCAATCGGAAAAAACTGACGGACTGCAAGAAACACTGCGCACGAGCTTCATCTTGAATGAGCAAGCCACGTTGTTTGAGCAGTTCTATCTGGGAGGGGACATCAATGGCAGGTTTGTCGAACGTTCTCATGCCCAAAAAACGCCAGGCATAAAAAACCCGCACAATTTGTGCTTAGTCACTTGCGCGACCAGAGGCATGGCGGGTGTATTGCGGCAAAGATTAGGCAGTAGCGGTAACGTTTGCAAGCTTTTTGAGCAAGAGGCGACGGATGCAAATCGGGGGTTTGGCATACCGTTTGGTCGTCCAGGTAGCGTGCGAGAGGCGGCCATTTTCCACGCTACGCTGAAGACTGTCTTAGCCCATCTGTTACTGGAGATTTGCGGGTTTGATAGGCGCGACTATCGCTGCGAATGGTACAGGCTCACCTTGCGAAACTCCCACGGCTCGGCCAGGTCGGGCAGTGTCAGGGCGTCGAGGATACCCAGGCGCTGATAATCCGGGTGCTGGAAGTCCCGAACCCGGGAATCGGCGACCAGCGCTTCGCGGCCGCGTGTCAGGAATTGATCCAGCAGCGGCAGGTTCGCCCGGTCGTACAGCACATCGGCGACCAGGATCAGGTCAAACCGGTCGGCTTCGGTGAAGAAGTCTTCTGAATAGCCCAGTGTTACGCCGTTGAGTTCGGCATTCGCCCGGCAGGCAGCCAGGGCCAGCGGATCCAGGTCGCACGCCACCACTTCCAGCGCTCCGGCCTTTACCGCGGCAATCCCGGCAACACCCGAACCTGCGCCGAAATCCAGCACCCGCTTACCCGCGACCCACTCGGGGTTGGCCGCCAGGTATCGCGCCAGCGCCAGGCCACTGGCCCAGCAAAAGCTCCAGTACGGCGGCTCATGCAGGATGCGCCGGGTTTCTTCGGGGCTGAAGGCGCGGTCCATGTTGTCGGCGTCCAGTAACCACAGCGACAACTCGGTGCCCGGCAGCGGGCAGGGCACCAGTTGGGCGTCGCCGATCAGTTCGCTCAGTGCGCGTTGCAGGTCCAGCGGTGGCGTCATGGTGCGGGAACGAGTTGCAGCGGCCCGGTGGTCTGGGTGATCGCCTGGGTGATGCGCACCGGCGGCAGGTGCAGGATCAACTGGCCGGACTGGCTGGCGCGACCACGCAATTCAACGCGCCCGCCCGCCGGGAACGCTTGCGGGTTGAAGCGCAGGCGGAAGGCCAGGGGCTTGTTGTTGCCGATCAGCACGCTGCTTGCCAGCAGTTGTTGCGGGCGCGAACGGTCGTCGATCACCAGCAGCGCCAGTTCGACTTCCGCACCCGCCGGTATACCGTTCAATTGGCCGCTGACTTCACGCTGGTAGGCGGGCAACGGGCCGAGATCTTCTTCCACACCCGGCAGTTTTTTCTCTTGTTGCGGTGCCGGAGCCGGCGCCGCAGGTTTTGGGGCATGGCTGCTGCAGGCGACCAGAAAACCGAGCAACGTGAGCAAAACAAGTGGTCGTAACTGCATGTACGGCTCCAGAAAGGACAAAATCCGTGGCTTAAAAAATATGAAACATAATAGTCAGCCTATATACCGTAAAGGCTATGGCTTGTCTTGCCACAGGGATGCGCTACCATGGCCCTCCCATTTTTTGTTGCCTGCCACCATGCACTGTCCCTTCTGCGGTGCCAACGACACCAAGGTCATTGACTCGCGTCTGGTCGCCGAGGGCGAACAGGTGCGTCGCCGGCGTGAATGCCTGGCCTCTGGCTGCGGTGAACGTTTCACCACCTTCGAAACCGCCGAACTGGTATTGCCACGTCTGATCAAGACCGACGGCAGTCGCCAGCCTTTCGACGAAGAAAAACTGCGCGCCGGAATGCAGCGCGCCCTGGAAAAACGCCCGGTGAGTGTCGAGCGGCTGGAAGCGGCGCTGGTGCACATCAAGCACAAGCTGCGCGCCACCGGCGAGCGCGAAGTCAAATCCCTGGTGGTTGGAGAACTGGTGATGGGCGAGCTGCAAAAGCTCGACGAAGTCGCCTATATCCGTTTCGCCTCGGTGTATCGACGCTTCCAGGACCTCAACGAGTTCCGCGAAGAGATCGACCGCCTGGCCCGTGAGCCGGTAAAAGAATGAACCCACCTTCGGCAGAACAAGCGGTACTCGACGCCCATTACATGGCCCGTGCCCTGGAACTGGCGCGCAAGGGCCTGTACACCACCCACCCCAACCCCCGGGTTGGCTGCGTGATCGTGCGTGACGGGCAGGTTGTCGGCGAAGGCTGGCACGTGCGCACCGGCGAACCTCATGCGGAAGTCCATGCCCTGCGGGCAGCGGGCGACAAAGCCCGGGGCGCCACGGCCTACGTGACCCTTGAACCGTGCAGCCACCACGGGCACACACCGCCCTGCGCCGATGCCTTGGTGAATGCCGGCCTGGCCCGTGTGGTGGCAGCGATGCAGGACCCGAATCCGGAAGTCGCCGGGCGTGGCATGCGCCGCCTGGCCCAGGCCGGGATCGAGACCCACAGCGGCTTGCTGGAAAACGAAGCGCGGGCGCTTAACCCGGGCTTTCTCAAGCGCATGGAGCATGGCCTGCCGTTTGTGCGGGTCAAGTTGGCCATGAGCCTGGACGGTCGCACCGCGATGGCGAACGGCGAAAGCCAATGGATCACCGGCCCGGCCGCCCGTGCCGCTGTGCAGCGCCTGCGTGCCCAGGCCAGTGTGGTGCTGACCGGCGCCGACACGGTGCTGGCCGATGGTGCTCGCCTGACCGTGCGCGCCGCCGAACTGGGCCTGGATGAAGAAACCACCGCCCTGGCGATGTCCCGTCCGCCGCTGCGTGTGCTGATCGACGGCCGCCTGCGGGTGCCGCTGAATGCGCCGTTCTTCAAGGCTGGCCCCGCGCTGGTCATCACCTGCGTGACGCCGGACAACCAGTACCCCACAGGCCCCGAGTGCCTGGTGGTGCCGGGTGTCGACGGCCAGGTCGACCTGCGTTCCGCGCTGGTGGCCCTGGCGGCCCGTGGTGTCAACGAAGTGTTGGTGGAAGCCGGCCCAAGCCTGGCGGGTGCCTTCGCCCAGCAAGGGCTGGTGGACGAGTACGTGATATTCGTCGCCGGCAAGTTTCTTGGCTCTGCCGCCCGGCCTTTGCTGGACTGGCCGCTTGAGAAACTGGCCGACGCCCCCCAACTCAAGATCACTGAAATGCGCGCTGTTGGCGATGACTGGAGAGTCACTGCCATCCCTCTGCCATCAGCGAGCGTATAATTCCCGGCCTGCGCCACGTCTTCAGGAGAACGGCATGTTCACCGGCATTATCGAATCCATCGGCAGCATCCGTGCAATGACCCCAAAAGGCGGCGATGTACGCCTGCTGGTTGAAACCGGCAAGCTCGACCTGAGCGACGTCAAACTGGGCGACAGCATCGCCGTCAGCGGTGTATGCCTGACCGTCATCGAGTTGCCTGGCAACGGCTTTGCCGCCGATGTCAGCCGGGAAACCCTGGACTGCACCGCGATGAACGACCTCAAGAGCGGCAGCCCGGTGAACCTGGAAAAAGCCCTGACCCCGACCACCCGCCTCGGTGGGCACCTGGTCAGCGGCCACGTCGACGGTGTCGGCGAAGTGGTTGCCCGCAGCGAAAACGCGCGTGCCGTGGAATTTCGCATTCGCGCACCGAAAGAGCTGGCCAAGTACATCGCCCACAAAGGCTCGATCACCGTCGACGGCACGAGCCTGACGGTGAACGCCGTGAATGGCGCCGAATTTGAACTGACCATCATTCCCCACACCCTGAGCGAAACCATCATGGCGTCGTACCAGCCGGGTCGCCGGGTGAACCTGGAAGTGGACTTGCTTGCCCGTTACCTGGAGCGCCTGTTGTTGGGCGATAAGGCCGCAGAGTCTGACTCTCTTCAAGGGCCCGCCGGGAACATCACTGAAAGTTTTTTAGCCGCTAACGGCTACCTTAAATCCTGACCCAAGGGGGTGCCGCGTGGCGCTCAACAGCATCGAAGAACTGGTTGAAGACATCCGCCAAGGCAAGATGGTCATCCTCATGGATGACGAAGACCGCGAGAACGAAGGCGACCTGATCATGGCCGCCGAGTGCTGCCAGCCGGAACACATCAACTTCATGGCCAAGCACGCCCGTGGCCTGATCTGCATGCCGATGAGCCGCGAGCGCTGCGAGTTGTTGAAGCTGCCGTTGATGGCGCCGCGCAATGGTTCCGGGTTTGGCACCAAGTTCACCGTGTCCATCGAAGCCACTACCGGTGTCACCACCGGTATCTCCGCTGCTGACCGCGCCCGCACCGTACAAGCCGCTGCCGCGAAAGACGCCAAGGCCGAAGATATCGTCAGCCCGGGCCACATCTTTCCGCTGATGGCCCAACCGGGTGGCACCCTGGCTCGCGCCGGCCACACCGAAGCGGCCTGCGACCTGGCGCGCATGGCCGGTTTCGAGCCGAGCGGTGTGATCTGCGAAGTGATGAACGACGACGGCACCATGTCCCGTCGCGCCGAGCTGGAAGAATTTGCCGCGCTGCACAACATCAAGATCGGCACCATTGCCGACCTGATCCACTACCGGATGATCCACGAACGTACCGTTCAGCGGATTGCCGAGCAGCCGCTGGACAGCGAACTGGGCCAGTTCAACCTGGTGACCTATCGTGATTCCGTGGAAGGCGACGTGCACATGGCCCTGACCCTGGGCACCATCTGCGCTGAAGAGCCAACCCTGGTGCGGGTGCACAACATGGACCCGCTGCGCGACCTGCTGATGGTCAAGCAACCGGGGCGCTGGAGCCTGCGGGCCGCGATGTCCGCGGTGTCCGAGGCCGGCAGCGGTGTTGTATTGCTGCTGGGCCATCCGCTGGATGGCGACGTGCTGCTGGCGCATATCCGCGAAACCGCCGACCACGCGCCGGTGAAAAAACCGACCACCTACAGCATCGTCGGGGCCGGTTCGCAGATCCTGCGGGACCTGGGCGTGCGCAAAATGCGCCTGATGAGTGCGCCAATGAAATTTAATGCCATATCCGGTTTCGACCTGGAAGTAGTAGAATACGTGCCCTCCGAATAAAGGCCGGCGTTGTTTGCCCCTTGTTCGCGGTTCAAATATCACTGAGGGGCGCGCACTAAGCGCGTCCCGGCTCTTTAAGAGATTTGTCGAATGACCCTGAAGACCATCGAAGGTACCTTCATCGCCCCCAAAGGCCGCTATGCCCTGGTGGTTGGCCGCTTCAACAGCTTCGTGGTTGAAAGCCTGGTAAGCGGTGCCGTGGATGCCCTGGTTCGCCACGGTGTGAGCGAAAGCGACATCACTATCATCCGCGCTCCTGGCGCCTTCGAAATTCCACTGGTTGCGCAGAAAGTTGCACAGCAGGGTGAATACGCGGCGATCATCGCCCTGGGCGCGGTCATTCGTGGCGGCACTCCGCACTTCGAATACGTGGCTGGCGAATGCACCAAGGGCCTGGCCCAGGTGTCCATGGAGTTCGGCGTGCCGGTCGCCTTTGGCGTGCTGACCGTTGATTCCATCGAACAAGCCATCGAGCGTTCCGGCACCAAGGCCGGCAACAAAGGTGCTGAAGCTGCCCTGTCCGCCCTGGAAATGGTCAGCCTGCTGGCGCAGTTGGAGGCCAAGTGATTAGCGACGACAGCGATCAGTTCAACCCCCAGGACCCGCGCCCGGCAGACGCCGGCAAGCCATCGAAAAGCGAAAAGCGTCGTTCGGCCCGCCAGCTCGCGACCCAGGCTTTGTACCAGCGCCACATGGCGAAAACCTCGCTGAACGAAATCGAGGCGCAGTTTCGCGTCGACAACGATTTCAGCGCGGCCGATGCCAGCTACTTCCACGACATCCTGCACGGTGTTCCGGCCAACTTGGCGGAGATCGACGCTGCACTGACGCCGTGCCTGGACCTGGCGATCGAAGAGCTGGACCCGGTTGAACTGGCCGTACTGCGCCTGTCCACCTGGGAACTGCTCAAGCGCGTCGACGTGCCTTACCGCGTTGTGATCAACGAAGGGATCGAACTGGCGAAAGTCTACGGTTCCACCGACGGTCACAAGTTCGTCAACGGCGTGCTCGACAAGCTGGCCCCGCGCCTGCGTGAAGCCGAAGTGAAGGCGTACAAGCGCTAACTGGCGCTTGCTGACGCAATGGGCGAGTTTGAGCTGATCCGCAACTACTTCGCCGCCGCGCCCTGTGCGCAGGGCGGCGAAGGCATTGCACTGGGGATTGGCGACGACTGCGCCTTGCTGGCTGTTCCTCCCGGGGAACAGCTGGCGATTTCTACCGATACCCTGGTGGCCGGCGTGCATTTTGCCGACCCCTGCGATCCGTTTCTGCTCGGCCAGCGCTCGCTGGCCGTGGCAGTCAGCGATCTGGCGGCCATGGGCGCCAATCCCCTCGCGTTTACCCTTGCCCTCACCACCCCGACGGTTGATGCCGATTGGCTGCAACGCTATGCCCAGGGCTTGAACGCCATGGCGCAGGGTTGTGGCGTGGTTCTGGTAGGTGGCGACACCACCCGTGGGCCGCTGAGCCTGACCATGACCGTGTTTGGCCGGGTGCCGGCGGGCCAGGCCTTGACCCGCAGCGGCGCGCGGCCTGGCGACTTGCTGTGTGTGGGCGGTGAGCTGGGTAACGCAGCGGGCGCCTTGCCGCTGGTGCTGGGGCAGCGCACGGCGGAGGCGGCTATCGTCGAGCCACTGCTGGCCCATTACTGGTCGCCGCAACCGCAGTTGGCGCTGGGCTTGGCGTTGCGGGGCAAGGCCACGTCTGCCATGGATATTTCCGACGGCCTTTTAGCTGATTGCGGGCATATCGCCAAGGCGTCGGCTGTCAGCTTGTTGATCGAGCAGCAAAAACTGCCGTTGTCCGCCGCCTTGCTGGCGTTCGTCGGTGAGGCGGATGCCCGGGTGGCCGCGTTGAGCGGGGGGGACGACTACGTACTGGCGTTCACCTTGCCGCCCGCCGAACTGGCGCCGCTGTTGGCCGCCGGTGTACCGGTCCATGTAATCGGCCGGGTCGAGGCGGGGCAGGGCGTTACCCTGCTGGATGCGTCTGGCCAGGACGTCACGCCGGCCATTCGTGGCTATCAACATTTCTGAAAGGCATAGAACCAAGCTGAAGGCCAATCGAACCTATTGATCTTTATCAGCGATAATTCAGCTTAAGCGTCTGTAGGAACCTACTGTTACAATCCCTCCCCTGTGAAATCTGAAATCAGGAGCACAAGGTGCCCGTCGTTTTCGTCGCCGCTTCCAAGCTGCCAACCCCTTTTGCCACGTTCACCATGAATGGCTTTCTCGAAGAAGCCACCGGGCGCGAACACGTTGTTCTCAGCCTCGGTGACGTGGCGGACGGTGCCCCGGTCCTCGGTCGCGTGCACTCCGAGTGCCTGACCGGCGATGCGCTGTTCAGCCAGCGCTGTGACTGCGGCTCACAACTGGAAGCCGCCCTGCAGGCCATCGCCCGCGAAGGCCGTGGCGTGTTGCTGTACCTGCGTCAGGAAGGCCGTGGCATTGGCCTGCTGAACAAGATCCGCGCCTATGAGCTGCAAGATGGCGGCGCCGACACTGTGGAAGCCAACGAGCGCCTCGGTTTTGCCGCTGACCAGCGCGACTATGGGATCTGCCTGCCGATGCTCCAGCACCTGGGCGTCAAATCCCTGCGCCTGATGACCAACAACCCGCGCAAGGTCAAAGCCTTGACCGACATGGGCATCACCGTCGCCGAGCGCGTGCCGCTGCACACCGGCCACAACCCGCACAACAAGCTCTACCTGGCCACCAAGGCCAGCAAGCTCGACCACATGATGGGCAACGAGCACCAGGGCGAGGCCGATCGGGCGTGACGCGCGGCCAGGTCAAGCGGCGGCTGTCGTTTAACTGGTGGCAATACCTGGCGTTGGCGCTGGCGCCGTTGTTTGTGATCAACCTCGTGTTTGGCAAGGCCGAGCCTCTGCTGCCGGTGCTGGCGATGCCGTTTTTTATCGCCGGCGTAGCCTCGATGTTTGTCAGCCTGCGTTACTTTCACGGCTATAAACACGCGCTGATCGCCACCGGCAAAGCCCTCGATACCCCTGAAGAACCGGCTGCCTGGATCACCCTCGCGGCCCGCCGTCGTGTGGCGTTGCTGGTGGCTGCACTGCCGGCCTGGGTCGGCGCGCTGGCGGTGTTTGTCGGGCTGGAAGCGGTGCCGCTGTTTCTGTTGGCACTGTCGACCCTGGTGCTGTTCTACCTCTACCGCATCCCGCGCCAGTTGGGTTGATGCGCGTCTGGCTGGCGGTGTGGCTGCTGGTTGTCGCGGCCCAGGCTGCGGCGGTCGAGCGGGTGGTCAGCCTTGCGCCTTCCTTGTCTGAAATCGTCGTTGAACTGGGCGCCGCCGATTTGCTGGTGGGCGTGCTGGATGGCGGCGAGCGGCCACAGGCGTTGGCGAACGTGCCGTCTGTGGGCAACTACGGGCAGTTGGACATGGAGCGGCTGCTCAGCCTCAAGCCCGACCTGATCCTGCTTTGGCCCGGCAGCGTCGGCCCGGGCCAGCGTGAACAGCTGCAACGCCTGAACATCCCGGTATTTGTCGCCGAACCCCACAGCCTCGAACAACTCACCTCACAGGTCGAAACCATTGCCCGGCAACTCGGGCGGGATGACGCCGGCCGGCAATTGGCCGCGCAGTTGCGTCAGCGCTTGGCCGAGTTGCGCTCACGCTATCACCGGGCCGAGCCGTTGCGGGTGTTTTATCAGGTGTGGAACCAGCCGCTGTACACCGTGGGTGGCGGGCAGATCATCAGCGATGCGCTGAGTGTGTGCGGCGCGCGCAATGTGTTCGATGACCTGAAATTACCGGCACCGCAGGTCAGCATTGAGTCGGTGTTGCAGCGTAATCCCGAGGTGATTCTGGCGGGCGATCAAGCGCAGCTGGATGCCTGGAAAGCCTGGCCCCAGGTGGCGGCGGTGGCTGGCGGGCGTTTGCTGGTGGTGCCTGACAAGGGCCTGGAACGGCCCAGCGGGCAGATGCTGCAGGCGGTGGCGCGGTTGTGTCAGGTTCTTGCTCCGGGGCTGTGAGACCGCTATCGCAGGCACGCCAGCTCCCACATTTGACCGAGTCGTCTGGATAAGCACGGTCCCCTGTGGGAGCCGGGCTTGCCCGCGATGAGGCCGGTGCAGGCGACTTAGAGTTCCGGCGTCCAGGTCACCCCGACCATCAGTGCCCGGCCTTCTTCCCGATAGCCATATTGCTGGCCTTGATACTGATACAGCGCCCGGCTGTAGTCCTTGTTCAGCAGGTTATCGAGCTTCATTTCCAGCGTGACTTCATGGTTCACCGCCCAACTGCCCCGTAGCCCGAGCAAGCCATACCCGCCCAGGCGTTGCTGGTTCGCCGCATCGTCGTAGCTGCTGCTGACCGCTTGCCAGCTGGCGCCGACGCCGAATTGATCGAATTGGCGATCCAGGTCCAGGCTCAGGGTGCGCCGGGCTCGACGTGCCAGTGTGCGCCCGGTGTCGCGGTCGCGTGGGTCGATCAATGCAACGGCGAGGCTGCTTTGCCAGCCGAACAGTTCTTGCTTGAGCGCCGCCTCGAAGCCGTTGATGCGTGCGGCGCTGACGTTTTGCGGGCCGTTGCTGGCAAACACGATCGCGTCCTGAATATCGGTGCGGTACAGCGAGGCTTCCAGTCGGCTGCTGTCGCTGAGCTGGCTGCGCCACTGCACTTCGTAGCTTTTCGATGTCTCGGGCTTGAGGTTCGGGTTACTGTTTTTGAAGCCGAATTCGTCCGGGTAGTAGAGGTCGTTGAACGTAGGCGCGCGGAAGCCTTCGCTGTAGCTCAGCAACAGATCATTGTCCGGGTTCAGCGGCAGGGTGAAGGTGCCGCTCCAACTGTTGTGGCCGCCGAACTGTTGGTTATCGTCGCGACGCAGGCCCAGTTCAGTGGAAAAGGACTGGGCTTGAAAACGGTGCTGGATAAACGCCGCTCGATTCCAGCGACTGTCTTCGGCGAACGCTGTGCTGCTGTTGACCTGGTCCTCGTACCAGTCGCCGCCCAGTATCAGGCTGTTCTGCTCATTGAGGGTCAGGTCGTTCTGCCAGTTCAGTGAGTTGCGGTAAGTGTTGAACACGCTGCGTTCGGTGCTGAGCTTGTCCTGGGTTTCTTCGCGGTTTTCGCTGTGGCCCGCTTCCAGCCGGGACTTCCACGTGTCATTGATACGCGCGTCAACATAGGTGCTGACACTGCTCACGGTGAAGTGGGTGTAGGGCTTTTGCTGGAAGCTTTGGAAGGTGGTCGAATCGAAGCGACCGAACGGGTTGTCGAATTCGCTTTTGCCGCGGTTATCCAGCACGTTCACACCCGCTTCGAGGTCATCGTTGAAGGCATGGCTCAGGCTGAAACTGATGGCCTGGTTGCGATAGGCGTCATGGTCACGGTCGCTGGGATAGGAGTCGTACGTGCGATTGATTCCGGCCGTGTCATCCAGGCTGGCGCCGAGGTTGAAGCGAGTTTGCGCATCGCCGCCGGACAAGCCCAGGCTGCGTTCCCACGTCTGGTTGCTGCCAAATCCCACATGCAGGCGGGGTTGCAGGCCGGACTCGTTACCACGCCGGGTGAAAATCTGGATCACCCCGCCAATCGCATCGCTGCCGTAGATCACCGAGCGCGAACCACGCAGGACTTCCACGCGTTCGATCTGCTGGATGTTCAGGTGCTGCAGGTTGCTGTCGCCGGAAGTCGAGTTGCCGATGCGCTGGCCGTCGACCAGCACCAGGCTCTGGGCCGACTTGGTGCCACGAATGTAGACGCTTGCCAGGCTGCCACGGCCACCGGCCTGTGAAACCTGCACGCCGGGCACGCGGCTGAGCAAGTCGGTCACGCTGGTGGGTTGCAGGCGGTCGATGTCGTCGCGGGTGAAGACGGTGTTGGCGGCGCTGCTGTCGTTGCGCGCCTGGACCTGGCGGTTGGCGCTGATCACCACGTCGGGCAGCTTGAGGGCTTGGTCGCGTTCGAAACTGTCGGCGAGCAGGTCGGCGGTTGGCAATAACAGAAGGGGCAGGGCAAGGCGAAGGCGGTTCATGGGCTGTCCGTAGCATTTGAAGTTGGCATAAAACAAATGTGGGAGCGGGCTTGCTCGCGAAGGCGCAGTGTCAGTCAGTGCATCTGTCGACTGACCCAGCGCTTTCGCGAGCAAGCCCGCTCCCACATTTTTAATCGCGTTTCTACAGGCCCAGCAGGGCCATGCGCTGACGAACCGAAGCTTCAATCCCGGATTCATCCAGCCCGCACTCGGCCAGCATCTGCGCCGGCTTGGCATGCTCGACATACACATCCGGCAAGCCCAGGTGCAGCACCGACTTGAGGATATTCTCCCGTGCCAGGAACTCACTGACTGCCGCACCGGCGCCGCCCATGATGGCGTTTTCTTCGATGGTCACCAGCAGCTCATGGCTGCCGGCGATCTCGCGCACCAAGGCCTCGTCCAGTGGCTTGACGAAACGCATGTCTACCACCGTGGCGTCGATCTTCTCGGCCACTTTCAAGGCTTCAGCCAATTGCACGCCGAACACCAGCAAGGCAACGCCGCTGCCCTGGCGGCGGACGATACCCTTGCCGATTTCGATAGGCTCAAGGTCCTTTTCGATCACCGCATTCGGACCATTCCCACGCGGATAGCGCACAGCCGCCGGGCCGTTGTACAGGTGGCCGGTGCTGAGCATCTTGCGCAGTTCGTTCTCGTCGCTCGGGGTCATCACCAGCATGCCGGGGATGCAGCGCAGGTACGAGAGGTCGAAGCTGCCGGCATGGGTCGGGCCGTCTTCGCCCACCAGGCCCGCACGGTCGATGGCGAACAGCACGTCGAGGTTCTGCACCGCGACGTCATGAATCAACTGGTCATAACCGCGTTGCAGGAACGTAGAGTAGATCGCGACTACCGGCTTGGCGCCTTCACAGGCCATGCCCGCGGCGAAGGTCACCGCGTGTTGCTCGGCGATGGCCACGTCGAAATAGCGCAGCGGGAAACGCTCGCTGAACGCCACCAGGTCGGAACCTTCCTTCATCGCCGGGGTGATGCCCACCAGGCGCGGGTCGGCGGCGGCCATGTCACACAGCCATTCGCCGAACACACCGGAATACTTTGGCCCGCTGGGCTTCTTCGGCGCGGCGGCCGGGGCGTTCAGCGGTTCAAGCTTGGTGATCGCGTGGTAACCAATCGGGTCGACTTCCGCCGGGGCGAAGCCTTTGCCTTTTTTGGTGACGATGTGCAGGAACTGCGGGCCTTTAAGGTCACGCATGTTGCGCAGGGTGGCGATCAGGGTTGGCAGGTCGTGGCCGTCGATCGGGCCGATGTAGTTCCAGCCCAGCTCTTCGAACAGGGTGCCGGGAACCAGCATGCCCTTGGCATATTCTTCGGTACGACGGGCAATTTCCCACGCGCCGGGCAGACGCGAGAGCACCTTCTTGCTGCCTTCACGCATGCTTGCGTAAGTGCGGCTGGAGAGGATTTTTGCCAGGTAATTCGACAGGCCACCGACATTGCGCGAGATCGACATGTCGTTGTCGTTGAGGATCACCAGCATGTTGGCGTCCACTTCCGGCGCGTGGTTCAGCGCCTCGAAGGCCATGCCGGCGGTCAACGCGCCATCACCGATCACCGCAATCGCCTTGCGATCGCTGTTTTGCAGGCGGGCGGCAATCGCCATGCCCAACGCTGCACTGATAGAGGTGCTGGAGTGGCCGACGCCAAAGGTGTCGTACTCGCTCTCGGAGCGGCGCGGGAAGGCGGCGATGCCATCCTTCTGGCGCAGTGTGGCCATGCGCTCGCGGCGTCCGGTGAGAATCTTGTGCGGATAGGCCTGATGACCCACGTCCCACACCAGCCGGTCGTCCGGAGTGTCGAATACGTAATGCAGCGCAATGGTCAGCTCGATGACGCCCAGGCCGGCACCGAAATGCCCACCGGTCTGGCCGACCGTGTAGAGCAATTCCAGGCGCAACTCATCGGCCAGGGTTTCCAGCTCGGCTTCACCCAGGCGGCGCAGGCCGGCTGGCGTGTTGGCACGGTCCAGCAGGGGCGTGGCCGGGCGCTTGCGGGGAATCTCTTGAAACGTCGTGGGCATCAGGCGAATCGTTATAGGTATAGAAGAGGCGGCAGTTTACCTCAAGCATCGCAAACTGCCCACGCAGAGCGCCGAACTTGGCTGATATGCGGTGGAAAAGGCCGCTGTTGTCAGTGGCGACGTTCGACGATATACCGCGCCAGGTCACGCAGTGGCTCGGCAGCCGCGTCGAAAGGTCGCAGGGCATCCAGGGCCTGGTCCCGCAGCTCCAGGGCGTACGCCTTGGCGGCTTCCAGCCCGAGAAGCGAAGGATAAGTCGGCTTGTCCCGTGCGATATCAGCACCCTGGCGCTTGCCGAGGGTCGCGGTATCACTTTCAACGTCGAGAATATCGTCCTGCACCTGGAACGCCAGGCCGATGGCCCGCGCGTAGGTTTGCAGCGCCGCCAGTTGCGCAGCTTCGGCACGGCCACTGGCCAGGGCGCCGAGGTGCACGGCGGCCTCGATCAGCGCGCCGGTCTTGTGGCGGTGCATGTATTCCAGGGCTTGTTGATCGAGCTTCAAACCGACCGAGCCCAGGTCAATCGCCTGGCCGCCGACCATGCCGGCAGGCCCTGCGGCCAGCGCCAGCGCGGTAACCATGCGCAGACGGATCTCGGCGTTGACGCTGCTCAGGCGCGGGTCCAGCAGGGCGCTGAACGCCAGGCTTTGCAGGCCGTCACCGGCGAGAATCGCGCAGGCTTCATCAAAGGCTTTATGGGTAGTGGGTTGGCCGCGACGCAGATCGTCGTCGTCCATCGCCGGCAAATCGTCGTGTACCAGGGAGTAAGCGTGGATCAACTCCACCGCACAGGCGGCGCCGTTGGCTTCCTCCGCCTGGGCGCCGAGGGCTTCACAGGCCGCATAGGCGAGCAACGGGCGAACCCGCTTGCCACCGTTCATCACGCTGTAGCGCATGGCCTCATACAGGCGGTTCAGCTCAGGGCTGGGCGCGACAAACAGCGGTTCCAGCGCAGCATTGACCCGGGCCTGGCTGCCGGCCTGATAAGCGTCGATCATTCAGGCTGTTCCGCATCGAAAGGTTCTTCGGCCAACTCCCCATCGCGTTCCAGCAACACCTGGACCTTCTGCTCCGCCTGCGCCAGGGCGCTCTGGCAGTCGCGGGTCAGGCCGATGCCTTGCTCGAATGCGGTCAACGAGTCTTCCAGCGACAACTCGCCGTTCTCCATCCGCTCGACCAGGGTTTGCAGGTCGGCGAGGGATTGTTCGAAATCGAGTGCGACTTTTTTGCGGGCCATGGCGGCTATTCCGGTAGACGGTAAACCGGCGCGACACTAGCAGACATGGGGGATTGGGGCAAATGAGTGGGGGGGTTTGCCTTGAAAATCAATCGCCTTGAGTGTTGATTTGATAGCGGGTGCTGCGGCCGCCGCCGGGTAGCCGAACCAGGCAGTTTTTTTCCAGAAGATCGGCCAGATGTCGGGTCGCCGTGGCCTTGGACACTTTGGCCACTGCCTGATACTGGGCGGCGCTGATCCCGTGCTCAAAGCCCTTTTCGCCACCGTCGAGCAGGCGATTCAAGACTTTGGTCTGTTCGGCGCTGAGTGCGTGGTCCCGATGCTGCTGCCAGAAGCGGGTTTTGCCCAGTACCCGGTCAATCCGCACCATGGCCTGCTGCAAGCTACGAAGCAGCGTTTGCAGGAACCACTCAAGCCAATCGGTGATATCCAGCGTGGCCTTTTGACTGGTTTCCAGTGCACGGTAATAGCCCGCCCGGTCTTCAAGGATGCTCGCCGACATGGCGTAGAAGCGGATCGCTTGATGCTCTGCCTGGGCAAGCGCGAGGTCGGTAATCGCCCGCGTCAGACGACCATTACCATCATCGAAGGGATGCAGGGTGACGAACCAGAAATGCGCCAGGCCTGCGCGCAGCAATGGGTCAAGGGCCGCATGATGGCGACTGGCTTCAAACCATTCGATGAAATCGTCCAGCGACTGCTCTAGCCCTTGGCGGGGTGGGGCCTCGAAATGCACAGTGGGTCGGTCCAGTCGTCCCGACACAACCTGCATGGGCTCATCCCCCCTTAGCGCGCCTACGTTCAAGCCGTGGGTGGAAAAGCGGGCCTCCTCGGCGGGAAACAACCACCGATGCCAGTTAAATAGACGGGTGAGGGTAAACGGTTGAGCAAACTGTTGCGTGGCGTCCAGCATCAAGTCAGCCAGACCCTCGCTGCGTCGGCTCACTGAGCCGTCTTGCAATTGCTCCAGGCCCAGGCGTCGGGCCAAAGAGGAACGTACGGAACCCACATTCAGTTGCTCACCCTCGATTGCCGAGGAGGTCAGAATGTTTTGCAGCAACGCATCCAGTTCATTCTCTGAGCTCTGGGCCTGGCTGACCGAACCGAGCATGCCCAGCAACTTTCCTTGCGCCTGCGTGCACTCGCGCAACAACGCTGCGAGGCGCTCTGGTTGCCAGTGAAAGTGCGGCCAGTCGGGTTGTTGCCAGATCCAGTTCGGGTGATCCATGGGGCATGCTCTGTGCGTGAGCCGAATAGGAGGCTTATTCGGCTCATTTGGTGAGCCGATTGTGTGAGCTATTCGGCTCACTGTCCAGTCAGATGCGCACATCAGGTACAGCGCCGCCTCATCACTGGCCAGCAGGATCGCCTGTTCCATAACCTTTGGCGCAGTACTCGCCAGCTCCATCGATTCGCTGGCTGTCGCCCCCAGGCTTTCAAACAGCTTGCCGGCGTCCTTGAAGATCTCCTGCGCTTGCTTGATGGCGTCCCACACGCCGGTAATCGCCGTCCAACTTCCCGCCAGCACGCCATTGCCAATCGCGCTCGAAGTGGACCTTTCCCAGTGCGGCCGGAAACCACTCCATTACTTGCGAAGCTTTTTCTGTTCCGAGCCGCTGCCCGGTACTACGTAAAACAGCGGTTCAGCTCATTGACGGCCGTGGCGTTTTCGGTGGTGCGTTGCATTGACCCTGAGCGTCCTTGAGACTGGCCTCAAATTCGACCAATCCCCCGTGCATCTTCTGCAGCGCTTCGATTTGCTTCATCAGTTCCTGCTTTTTGTTGGTGATTGCCTTGTCCGCCAGCTCCCAGGGCAACCCATCACCAGGATGCCCGACCAGAATCACCTGCAACTCCTTGAGCTTGAAACCCAACTGCTGGGCACACTTGATGAACGTCAGCAGCTCGACACTTTGCGTAGAGTAAATCCGATAACGGCCTTCCCGCTGCGGCGGCGGCAACAGGCCGATGGCCTCATAGTGACGAATCGCCTTGATGGTTGTGCCCGACAGTTGCGCGGCTTTGCCGATGTACATGAAAAGTCCTTTTCCCAAAGAGTGCGCCGGCCTGTTTCAGCCACTGTTCCCGCTGTGCTGGCGTAGAGCCAAGCACCGGCCCGAACTGCAACGTCTTGATCAGCTGGATGCCACAAAACTCCAGCGTCGTCTTGCGTATCTGGTGCAGCGCGGGCATGCGGTAGAACCACCTGTAATACCACGGCGGCGTGTCCAGGGTCACCAGCAAGTGCGCGGTTCTGCCCTTCAGGAGTTTGTCGGGGAAGGTCTTTCCCTTGCGGTATTTGAAGGCGAAACCGGATAGGAAAATTCGGTCGATAAAACCTTTCATCAACGCAGGGATTCCACCCCACCAGACGGGGAAAACAAACGTCAGGTGATTGGCCCACAGGATGTCGGATTGAGCGTTGAGCAGGTCGGGTTCCAGAGGCTGGGCCTGGTTGTAGCCGTTGTGGAGGATAGGGTCGAAAGCCAGTTCACCCAGACGCAGGATGCGTACTTCGTGGCCGGCGTTTTTGGCGCTGGTGATGTAGGTGTCGGTGAGGGCCGAGCAGAAGCTGGTGCTGGAAGGGTGGCCGAGGATGACCAGGATGCGTTGGCTCATGGTGGTGCGGTCCTGAAAACTGGGGTTTCAGGGTGAGGTGTGACCTTAGGGGGAGAGTCAAGAAGATGCAGTGATTGGGAATGGCCAGGAAGACTGATCCCTTTCATTTGCAGGACGTTTCCTAGAGAATTCCAAGCGCTTGCGCCAGCAAAATCCCGCGACTAGTCTGCGTTCCGTCACTGCATATTCGGTGATCGGGTTTAGTCGCCCGGATTCGATTGGCGCACGATCAGTTCATGAGTCAGGCCGTTTTTCGCCTGCACTTTTATGGTGGCTGTGCGCAGGGCGCCCTCGGGCGCGCCGGGTTTCCAATCGACCGGTCGACTAACCTGCGTACAGCTGCCGCCTTCGTTTAGTCGCGAGGAGTGGTGGCTCCAAATGTTTGATTGGAGATTTACCATGGTCAAAGTTACCCCCGATCCACCCGCATTCCATAAAGCCTTACTCCGCGACACTGATGCCTCGCGTCGAGTGATCGATCACTACCTTAAAGCGCCGGACGCGCAGCCTTCACCCAACCCGTTTACCGTCGATGACGAACTGAGTTTCGAAGATGCGCTGGCCCATGCTGCCGAGTTGCTGCATTGCGCCGTAGCAACCGCCCAGGCGTCGACCGAGCCGCTGAATGGCGCACAGCGGGCGGTGATGCATTTGGTGGAAATGTCGAAGGTGGTGGTGGATCGAGCGCTGGACTGTTTGCAGCCGAGGTGAGGACCTTAAGCCTACGCTGAGGTTGCGATGCATTTGGTCAGCGATCTACTGACCAAATGCTCATCATCCTGGCTCAGGGGCGGAAATCCCGGCAGACGATCGCCATGGATTAAAGCGGTCTCCTCAGGCGTATGGCTTGAAGTCATTGCTGTCGCGAGTGAGTAGCTGCATCAGTTTGGGATGGATGAAGAGCTTTTCCTTGCCAACCTGAACCTCTTGCAGAACGCCGATGGCGACTAGTTCTTTGAGGTAACGGGAGGCTGCTTGACGCTGGGCAATCTGTTTGTCGACGACGTTGCTGATGCGGCAGTAGGGCTGTTCGAAAATGACGTCTACCAGCTCGCGGGAATAGGTTTTCGGCAACTGCTCACGAACAAACTGGGTGGTGTGCTCGGACAGGCTGCGAATAGCGGCAATTTTTGCACAAGTCCAGCGTGCTGTTTCTTCCACAGCGCTGAGCATGTACAGCAGCCAAGGCTCCCAGGCTTGTTCGCGAGTGACATCAAGCAACAGGCGGTAGTAATCGGCTCTATGGGCAATGATGTAACGGCTAAGGTAGAGAATCGGTAGATTCAGCAGGCCTTCCTGGATCAGGTACAGGGTGTTGAGCACTCGCCCGGTACGGCCATTGCCGTCGGTGAATGGGTGAATGGCTTCGAATTGATAGTGACTAACCGCCATACGTACTAATGGATCCAGGTCGGTCTCGTTGTGCAGGAAACGCTCCCAGTTGGCGAGCATGTCACGTAAGCGATCTTCGCCTTCCGGTGGGGTATAGATGATCTCGCCGGTTCGGTCGTTGGCTAGCTGGACTCCTGGCACCCGGCGTATATCCATGTTCACGCCTTTAAGCGTGCGGCAGATTTCGACTGCAGTACCGGTGGAGAGTGGGCGGTCGGCCAACGATTGATAACCTTTCTGCAGGGCTTTGCGGTAGCGCAGTGCTTCCTTGGTCGCTGGGTCTGCGTGGCTATCTCCATCCTGAGCATGCTGAAAGAGCAAATCCGTGGTGGTGACGATACTTTCGATCTCTGAGCTGTCCTTGGCCTCCAGCAATGGAATGGTGTTGATCAGCATTGTCTGGTTAGGGATCAGCTCAGCCGCTTGCTTCAATTCGGCCAGGGCTGTGCGGGCCTCAATGCAGCGTTTGAGCACTGCATGGGTTTCCAGAACAGTTGCCGGTGGCAAAGTGGGAAGCTGGTTGTAGGGCTTGTCAGCCTGCCAGGGAAGGTGGGATGCGGTCATGGATGGGGCTCGGTCTTTGACTTATCCGTCTAAAGGTAAGAGGGGCTCATCAGGGCGCCCTTTCGTGGCGTCAGTGTAAACATGCGTGCACTACGTGTCGCTATATTTTGATTTCTGCGACACGTCTTGATGTCATGTCGTTGGTAACGACAGGTATGCGAAACGTGTTCTTGGAACGGGCTTTTAGCGACGTATCAGGCGAATGTCCTGAGGATGGAAAAGACGGCTTGCGTGCCTTGGAGCGGTTGGCGCGTTCTCAAATAGCTCGATGCCTGGCAGTTGTAGCGCATTTCTTCCAGGCATTAAAAAGCCGGCTTGTGGCCGGCTTCTCGGGGACTGGTTCAGCTTATTTTTGGTAAACCTCACCAGCCTTCAAATCGTTCACCCAGGCTCACACCCAGGTGATAAGGGGCATCAGCGGGAACTCCTCCGCATCGCCAGGCAGGGCGGACCGGCTTCACGCCAACCCCCTGCCAAATGTGCGGCGGATAATACCCATATTCGCCTCAATTTCCCAGCTCCGGATCCGATTTAGAGCCTTCGTAGCCCAATAAATGCGCATCCAGCGGCACCGGCGGGCGGCGGTTATTCAGTGTCGCCCACCAGAACACCCAACCCAGAATCTCAAAGTTCTGCTCATGCCGCTGCTCATAGGTCAAAAACTCGTCCGGATGCTCGGCGCTGTTGTGGCTACGCATCCGCAGGCCACCTCCTGGACGGTTGTAGAGGTATTTGATCCGCAGCATTCCGTCGTGCTCTACCGCGTAGATTTCGCCATCGATGATCTGTTTGCGACCACAGTCGATGGCAAGGGTACTTCCGTCCTGGATGATGTCGATCATGCTGTTGCCGACCATGTAGGCCCCGAGCGCCCGCTCCGGGCTTACACCGATGGCTTCAAGGGTGTGCAGGGAGAGGCGGATGCTTTCGGTCGAGGTGAAGGTGGGGTGGAGGGGGATCTCCACGTCGATTTTTACCGGGCCCGAGACCGGGTGGGTGATGTAGTTGCCGCTGGTCTCGCGGGCGATACGGTGGGAGGTGTCTGCATCGGATCCTTCCAGCAGGTAGTTGGCGGGTGGATGTTTGGGGCCTTCGCCTGTGCGCAGCCAACGGCTGGTGACGCACAACAATTCTGCGAACTCGTTGAGCCGGCCCATGGGGACGCCGCGTTTGAACCAGTTGTTTACGTGTTGAGGCGTAACATCGCGGTTCTTGGCGAAGTCGGAAGCGGAAAGATGAACTTCCCGTAATAGCGCTCTTAAGCGATCACCTGATGTATTCATAAACGCAGAGTTTACTGGCCGTAAAATCAGATCAAATAAACCATGCGTTGAGTTGCTGTATGTAGGTGTTTCCTTATCGCAGGACTATTCTGCTAGTTGATTAAGCTAGTTAAACAATTGCTGTAAATATGTTTATTAAAGTAGGCGGATGTTTATATTTTTCCCACAAAAAAAGCCCCGTTTAATCGGGGCTTTTTCAGAGCGAATAGCGGTATCAGCCTTTGTAGGCAGCGACCGACTTCATGATCTCGGCGCGGGCGGCGTCTGCGTTGCCCCAACCGTCGATCTTCACCCATTTGCCTTTTTCGAGGTCTTTGTAGTTCTCGAAGAAGTGTTTGATCTGTTCCAGCAGCAGTGGCGGCAGATCGGTGTATTCCTTCACGTCGACATACAGCTGGGACAGCTTGTCGTGTGGTACTGCGATAACTTTGGCATCGCCGCCGCCGTCGTCAGTCATGTTCAGGATGCCGACCGGGCGGGCGCGGATAACCGAGCCTGGGGTAACCGGGTAAGGGGTCACGACCAGCACGTCGAGGGGGTCACCGTCGTCTGCCAGGGTGTTGGGGATGAAACCGTAGTTGGCCGGGTAGAACATCGGGGTGGCCATGAAACGGTCAACGAACAGGCAGTCGCTGTCTTTGTCGATTTCGTATTTGATCGGCGCGTGGTTGGCCGGAATCTCGATGGCGACGTAGATGTCGTTCGGCAGGTCTTTGCCAGCCGGAATCTTGCTGTAGCTCATTGGGCGTTGCCCCCGTAGTTGGCCATGGAACATGGCCGGATTGGCCTAAAAGTGGCGGCGATTATAGGCATATTCTGACGCCGATGCCATGCGTCAGACGTCGTAGGGCGCTTGGCGTTCCGTCTGATACCGCACGTCGCCGGCCTGCAGTTGGTGCAGGCGCGCCAGGGGATCCTGACGGTAGAAGTGGCTCAGTTGCTCGTACACCTGTGGATAACTGCTGACCAGTAAATCCGGGGCACTGAAGAAATATTCGCTGGTGACGGCAAAGAACTCGGCCGGGTTTTCCGCGGCGTAGGGGTCGATGGCAGTCTCTGCGTCTGGGTTGCGGTCGAGCTGGCGGTTGAGGTCGTCGAAGGCGCTTTGCATGACGCTGGCCCATTCCTGCACGCGCATGTCGTGGTGCAGGGGTGGCAGGCCGTTGGCGTCGCCGTTGAGCATGTCCAGCTTGTGGGCCAGTTCGTGAATGACCAGGTTGTAGCCTTCCCAGTTGCCGCTGGCCAGTACGCCGGGCCACGCAAGGATCACCGGGCCCTGTTGCCAGGCTTCGCCGCTGTGCTCGCCGTCCCACTCGTGCTCCACGCCGCTGGCGTCGCGATGGCGCTGCGGGCTGAGGAAGTCGTCGGGGTACAGCACGATCTCGTGGAAGCCCTGGTACCAGTCGAGGTCGCCAAGGTTCATCAGCGGCAGCTGTGCCTGGGCGGCGAGCAGCAGGCGCTGTTCCTGGTGCAGTTCGACGCCGGGCAGGGCGGTGAGGTGTTTTTCGGCGAGGAACACCACGCAGGCTTCCCGCAGCCACTGGTCTTGCTCGGCAGTGATGCCGTCGAGGAACGTCAGGTGATGGCGCACCCGCTGCCACGTTTCATCGGCAATCGGGTGCTTGGCCAGCAGGCGCCGGCGACGCCAGGCGCTGAGGGACCACATCGCAGGTTACTGCGGCTTGGCTTCGGTGGAATTGCGGCCAAAGCGGCTGCGGAACACACCGATGATCATCGGTACCAGCGACAGCAGGATGATGAACACCACCAGCAGCGACAGGTTTTTCTTGATGAACGGCACGTTGCCGAAGAAGTAGCCCAGGGTTACCAGGCCGCCGACCCACAGGACGGTGCCGAACACGCTGAAACCGAAGAAGCGCGGGTAAGGCATTTTCGCGATACCGGCGACGAACGGCGCAAACGTGCGCAGGATCGGCAGGAAGCGCGCCAGGGTCACGGTTTTGCCGCCGTGCTTGTCGTAGAAGTCGTGGGTTTTTTGCAGGTAGTCGCGGCGGAAGATCTTCGAGTTGGGGTTGCTGAACAAGCGTTCCCCGGCCGTTCGTCCGATCACGTAGTTGGTACTGTCACCCAGGATGGCCGCGAGCATAAGCAGGCCGCCCAGCAATATCGGGTCCATGCCGCCGCCCGCTGCAACAGCGCCGGCGATGAACAGTAAGGAATCACCCGGCAGAAACGGCATGACCACCAGGCCGGTTTCGCAAAAGATAACCAGGAACAGAATGGCGTAGATCCACACTCCGTAGTTTCTCACCAGCATGTCGAGGTACACGTCGAGATGCAGGATAAGGTCGAGCGGGTTGAAATCCATGGAGGGCACCTGTGTGAATGGCCTGGCTCAGCGGGCCTGTGCGGAGGCTTCGGGTAATAAGGGCTACAAGGTAGTGGCGTATTTCTTACGACCCTGAAAGGTCCGCATTATACGGATAGAGTTGTGAAAAGCGTGCTGGTTTTGTAGCGGGGAATGTCGCGAAAGCGATCTGATTGTAGACACAGCGTCAGTGTGGGAGGGGGCTCCCACAACAGATGTATGAGGTTTGGTTAATAGTTGTCAGTCATCGCTGATCGCAAGCACGTAGTTCTTGAACTCGGTGTCTTCCCGAAAACCGATGGACTCATAGGTTTTCTGCGCCACCTGGTTGTCACTGCTGGTGGACACACGCAGGCGCACGGCTTGAGTTTCCTTGGCCATCTTCTTCGCGGTACGCATCAGGTTGTCGGCCACCAACTGCCGGCGTGCGTCTTCGGCGACGTAGATGTCGTTGAGGATCCACACCCGCTTGAGGGACAACGATGAAAAGCTTGGATACAGCTGGCAAAAGCCAAGCAGTTTCTTGTCGTCATCGTCGGCCAGCGCCAGGTAGATCACGGACTCCTTGCGGCGCAGGCGTTTTTCCAGGAAGGCGCGGCTCGAATCAGGAAACGGCAGCGCGCCGTAAAACTCGCGGTATTTGACGAAAAGCGGGGTCAACAGGTCCAGGTGTTCCAGGGTCGCTTGAGTAATCCGCATGCCAGGCCTCAACTTCCAAATGGGGTATGACCACACAAGCGGCCGTGTCTCGATGCTGCCTAAAGCAGAGAAAAAGCGCAATCGTGCAGGGATCAGTCCTTCGGTGGGCTGAGCAGGAAGTTTCCTTTCATCAGGTCGGGATCATCCGAATCGAGGGTTTGTACCTGCGCTTCATCCTTGAGGTTGACCCCCGACAACTGCCGGCGACAGGCCTCCCGCATCAAGTAAAGCAGGCGGTGAGCGGCCATGCCGTAGCTCAAGCCTTCCAGGCGCACATTGGAGATGCAGTTGCGGTAGGCGTCAGTGAGTCCGACCTTGGGGTTGTAGGTGAAATACAGCCCCAGGCTGTCCGGCGAGCTGAGCCCCGGCCGCTCGCCGATCAGGATCACTACCATTTTTGCCCCGAGCAACTGGCCGACTTCATCCGCGACGGCGACACGGCCCTGTTCCACCAGAATCACCGGTGACAGCGACCAGCCTTCAGCGTCGGTTTGTTCCTCCATGCGTGTAAGAAACGGCAACGTATGTTTATGCACCGCCAGGGCCGACAAGCCATCGGCCACCACCACCGCCAGGTCCACGCCGCCGGGGTTGGCTTCGGCATAGTCCCGCAGGGCCTGGACGGATTCATCACTGAGGCGGCGCCCAAGGTCCGGGCGTTGCAGGTAGCTGTGGCGGTCGACGGCGGCGCTGTGCAGCAACAGGCTGTCGCGGCCGCGCTCCGCCAGTTGGCTGCTGAGTCCTGCATGATCAAACGGCAGGTGTACCGCGTCGCGGGCCTGGGCATGGGCGAACTGGAAATCCAGCTGCGCGCCGGTAGGCATGCTGGTGCCGGTGCGGCCCAGGGCAATCCGCGCCGGGGTCAGGCGCCGCAGCTCAAGCCACGGGTTGTCCACGTTGTTTTCCGGGGTGTCGATGTGCACGGGCGGTTCCTTCTTCATCCCAGTTGCGCCAAGGCGTGGCGGAATGCCGGTGGCAGGCTGTTGCCGAAGTGCACCTTGCCGTCGGCTTGCGTGAAGATGCCCATTTTCGCCAGCCACTGTTCAAACTCCGGTGCCGGCTTTAACCCCAATGTTTGGCGGGCGTACAGCGCGTCGTGAAATGAAGTGGTCTGGTAGTTGAGCATGATGTCGTCGGAGCCCGGGATGCCCATGATGAAGTTGATCCCGGCCACGCCCAGCAGGGTGAGCAGGGTGTCCATGTCGTCCTGGTCGGCTTCGGCATGGTTGGTGTAGCAGATGTCGCACCCCATGGGCACGCCCAGCAGCTTGCCGCAGAAGTGGTCTTCGAGGCCGGCGCGGATGATCTGCTTGCCGTTGTACAGGTACTCGGGGCCGATAAATCCTACGACCGTGTTCACCAAAAACGGCTTGAAATGCCGGGCGACGGCATAGGCGCGGGTTTCGCAGGTTTGCTGGTCGACGCCAAAGTGTGCGTTGGCCGACAAGGCGCTGCCCTGGCCGGTTTCGAAATACATCAGGTTTTGCCCGAGGGTGCCGCGATTAAGGCTCAGGCCCGCGTCGTAGCCTTCCTGCAGCACGCTCAGGCTGATGCCGAAGCTGGCATTGGCCGCCTCGGTGCCGGCGATCGACTGGAACACCAGGTCCAGCGGCACGCCACGGTTGATGGCTTCGATGGAGGTGGTGACGTGGGTCAGCACGCAGGCCTGGGTCGGGATTTCATAACGCTGGATGATCGCGTCGAGCATTTCCAGCATCGCGCAGATCGAGGCGATGCTGTCGGTGGCCGGGTTGATGCCGATCATGGCGTCGCCGTTGCCGTAGAGCAGGCCGTCAAGAATGCTCGCGGCGATACCGGCCGGCTCATCGGTGGGATGGTTGGGCTGCAGGCGGGTGGACAGGCGCCCGCGCAGGCCCATCGTGCCGCGGAACTGTGTGACGACGCGGATTTTCTGCGCCACCAGTACCAGATCCTGCACGCGCATGATCTTCGACACGGCGGCGGCCATTTCCGGTGTCAGCCCGGGCGCCAGGGCGCGCAGGCTCTGTTCGTCGGCCGCGTCGCTGAGCAGCCAATCCCGCAAACCCCCGACGGTCAGGTGGCTGACCACGGAAAACGCTTGTTTATCGTGGGTGTCGATAATCAGCCGGGTGACTTCGTCGCTTTCGTACGGGATCAACACTTCTTCGAGAAAGTGCTTCAACGGAATGTTGGCCAGGGCCATTTGCGCCGCGACCCGCTCGCCATCGTTCTGGGCGGCAACACCCGCCAAAAAATCCCCGGAGCGGGCCGGGCTGGCCTTGGCCATCACGTCCTTGAGGCTGTCGAAGCGGTAGGTCAATGCACCGACCGCGTGGGAAAAGCTTGCCATACAGAGTCTCCTTTTCGGCGCGGGCGGAATGTGAGTAAAGCGCCCGCGCCGAGGTTTACGGCGTTTAGTGCAAGGCGGCCTCTGCGGCCTGGATCGCCGCAAATTCTTCTTCCGGCGTGCCTGCTACCAAGTGATGCCGACTGTAGAAAGCAAAGTAAGCAATTAATACTCCATAGATGATCGCGGCGCCAATCACCACGCGCGGATCCACCAGAAAGCCCGCCACAACAGCGATGCAGGCCAGTACCAGGGCGACGCCCGAGGTGAAGATGCCGCCCGGAGTACGGTAAGGGCGGTCCATTTTGGGGCGGCGGATGCGCAAGGTGATGTGCGCGGCCATCATCAGCACGTAGGAAATGGTCGCGCCGAATACGGCGACCAGGATCAGCAAATCGCCTTGGCCGGTCAGCGACAGGCCGAACCCGATGATGCCGGGGATCACCAGGGCCAGTACCGGTGCCTTGCTTTTGTTGGTCTGCGACAGCTTGCGCGGCAGGTAGCCGGCGCGGGAGAGGGCGAAGATCTGCCGGGAGTAGGCGTAGATGATCGAGAAGAAGCTCGCGATCAGCCCGGCCAGGCCCACCAGATTGACGAAGTGGCCCATCCACGTGGAGCCGCCGTAGGCTTTGGACAAGGCTTCCACCAGGGGATTGCCCGATGCCATCAGCGCGTAGGCGCCAGCACCGCCGGGGGCGATTACCAAAATCAGCAGGGCGAAGCTGGTCAGCACCACAATGGCGCCGATCAGGCCGCGGGGCAGGTCGCGTTTGGGGTTCTTGGTTTCTTCAGCGGCCAGTGGCACACCTTCGACGGCCAAAAAGAACCAGATCGCATAGGGAATCGCCGCCCACACGCCGACATAACCGAAGGGCAGGAAAGAGCTGGCGCCCTTGGCCTCGGTCACCGGGATGTCCAGCAGGTTGGCGACACTGAAGTGCGGCACCATCGACACCAGGAACACACCCAGGGCAATCGCGGCGACGGCGGTAATCACAAACATCAGCTTCAGCGCTTCACCCACGCCGAAGATGTGGATGCCGATAAAGATGATGTAGAACGCCAGGTAGATCATCCAGCCGCCAATGCCGAACAGCGACTCGCAATAGGCGCCGATAAACACCGCGATGGCGGCGGGGGCGATGGCGTATTCGATAAGGATCGCGGTGCCGGTGAGGAACCCGCCCCAGGGGCCGAACGCGCTGCGGGCAAAGCCGTAGCCGCCGCCGGCGGTAGGGATCATGGAAGACAGTTCGGCCAGGGAGAAACACATGCACAGGTACATGGTGGCCATCAGCAGTGTGGCGAGGAACATACCGCCCCAGCCACCCTGGGCCAGGCCGAAGTTCCAGCCGGCGTAGTCGCCGGAGATGACGTAGGCAACACCGAGACCGACTAATAGTACCCAGCCGGCAGCGCCTTTTTTCAGTTCCCGTTGTTGGAAGTATTCGGTGCCGACCTTTTCAAAGTCGACGGAAGACCCGGACGCCGGAGCGCCATTCGGTTCGCTGGGCATGATGGAATCCCTTTCTTATTGTTTTATCCCGGCTTACTTAAGTAAGCCGAATGAGTAGCAAGGTCTTGTGAAGATCAAGTGTGGGAGCGGGCTTGCTCGCGAATGCGGTAGTCAGTTGAAAACTCAGTAACTGATACACCGCATTCGCGAGCAAGCCCGCTCCCACATTTTTATTGCATTTCAAATGTGGGAGCGGGTTGTCAGTTAGAAGAAGCCCAGCGGGTTGATGTCGTAGCTCACCAGCAGGTTTTTGGTCTGCTGATAGTGATCAAGCATCATCTTGTGAGTCTCACGGCCCACACCGGACTTCTTGTAACCACCGAACGCGGCATGCGCCGGGTACAGGTGGTAGCAGTTGGTCCATACACGCCCGGCCTTGATCGCCCGGCCCATGCGGTACGCGCGGTTGATGTCGCGGGTCCACAGGCCGGCACCCAGGCCGAACTCGGTGTCGTTGGCAATCGCCAGGGCTTCGGCTTCATCCTTGAACGTGGTGATGCTCACCACAGGGCCAAAGATTTCTTCCTGGAACACCCGCATCTTGTTGGTGCCCTTGAGCAGGGTTGGCTGGATGTAATAGCCGGTGGCCAGATCGCCGGTCAGCTTCTCGACCTTGCCACCAGTCAGCAGCTCGGCGCCTTCGCCCTTGGCGATTTCGAGGTAGGACAAAATCTTGTCGAACTGCTGCTCGGACGCCTGGGCGCCGACCATGGTGTCGGTGTCCAGCGGGTCGCCACGTTTGATCGACTCGACCTTCTTCATCACCACTTTCATGAAGTCGTCGTAGATCGACTCTTCCACCAGCGCGCGGGAAGGGCAGGTGCACACTTCGCCCTGGTTGAAGAACGCCAGCACCAAACCTTCGGCGGCCTTCTCGATGAATTGCGGTTCGGCTTTCATGATGTCGGCGAAGAAGATGTTCGGCGACTTGCCGCCCAGCTCAACGGTGGACGGAATGATGTTCTCGGCGGCCGCGTGCATGATGTGCGAGCCCACTGGCGTGGAGCCGGTGAAGGCGATCTTGGCGATGCGCTTGCTGGTGGCCAGGGCTTCGCCGGCTTCTTTGCCGTAGCCGTGCACCACGTTCAGCACGCCCGGCGGCAGCAGGTCGCCGATCAGTTCCATCAGCACGTTGATGCCCAGCGGGGTTTGCTCGGCAGGCTTGAGCACCACGCAGTTACCGGCGGCCAGGGCTGGCGCGAGTTTCCAGGCGGCCATCAGCAGCGGGAAGTTCCACGGGATGATCTGGCCGACCACGCCCAGCGGTTCGTGGAAGTGGTAAGCGGCGGTGTGTTCGTTGATCTCGGCGCTGCTGCCTTCCTGGGCGCGGATGCAGCCGGCGAAGTAGCGGAAGTGATCCGCGGCCAGCGGGATGTCGGCGTTCAGGGTTTCGCGCACGGCCTTGCCGTTGTCCCAGGTTTCGGTGATGGCCAGCAGTTCGAGGTTCTGTTCGATGCGGTCGGCGATTTTCAGCAGTACCAGCGAGCGGTCCTGGGCCGAGGTCTTGCCCCAGGCGTCAGCGGCGGCGTGGGCGGCGTCCAGGGCCTTGTCGATATCCTTGGCAGTGGAGCGCGGGAATTCGGCGATGGGCTTGCCGTTGACCGGCGAGGTGTTGGTGAAATAGTTGCCATCGACCGGCGCGACAAACTCACCGCCGATGTAGTTGCCGTACTTGGCCTTGAACGAAACGATCGCGCCTTCAGTACCGGGGTGTGCGTAACGCATGGTGGGTATCTCCTGGCTTTTTGTGTTTATTGGAGGACGCACGGTTGTGCTTGTTAAAGCGTAGAGCAAAGGTCGGGCCAGTGCCTCGTAGAGCCTGTAAATCAAGGGTTTAGAGGTTGTTGCAAACCGTTGCTGTGGCAAGCTTGGTACAGCCTGGGTGACAGTTTGTGCCATAAGCGGTACAGCCTGTGACCGGTGGGTCTGCCCGGGATTGCATTGGTCGGGAGGCTGGAGGATGCTGGGCACTCGCGCGCGGTGTACTTCACGCAGGGAGAATAATAAGAACATGCAAAACGATCATTTCAGTCGCCATGCCCAACAAGTCCTGACGGTCACCCGTGGGCAGGACCCGCTGCATGGCCCCGGCAGCGATCCGTCCATCGCCCGCTCCTGGCTGCGTTGTCTTGAGGACTATCACCTCGACCCCGCATTGACCATCGCGCCCACGGTGCTCGAACATGGCCGCCTGCTGGAAAGCCGCGAACGCCTGCAACAAGTGCTGAGCATCGCCGGCAATGAAATGAACAGCCTGCATCAACAGCTCTCCGGCGCCGGCCATGCGGTGCTGCTGACCGACGCCCGCGGGGTGATCCTCAACTGCGTCACCGCCTCCAGCGAGCGCAAGATCTTCGAGGGTGCCGGGCTGTGGCTGGGTGCCGATTGGAGCGAGGCCTGCGAAGGCACCAACGGCATCGGCACCTGCCTGGTGGAGCGCCAGTCCCTGACGATTCATCGCGATGAACATTTTCGTGGCCGACATACCGGCCTGACCTGCTCGGCCAGCCCGGTGTTCGACCCTCATGGCGAACTGCTGGCGGTGCTGGATGTGTCCTCGGCCCGGGAGGCGGTGTCGCGCCAGAGCCAGTTCCACACCATGGCGCTGGTCAATCTTTCGGCGAAGATGATAGAGAGCTGTTACTTCCTGCGCCATTTTGAGCACCACTGGTTGCTGCGCTTTCATTTGCAGGCAGAGTCTGTGGGCCTGTTCAGCGAAGGGCTGCTGGCGTTCGATGGTGAAGGGCGCATTTGCGCGGTTAACCAGAGTGCGCTGAACCTGCTCGGGCAAATCCGTGGCGGGTTGTTGGGGCAGCCGGTCGAGGCGTTTTTCGATTGTTCGCTCGATGAGTTGCTCGGGCGTGCCAGCGCGAACGCCAGCGCCAGTTGGCCCCTGCGTACCCGCGATGGCCGTGGCTTGTTCGCGGTGTTGCGCGGCCAGCCACGCAGCGTACCGGTGCCGGTGGCCCACGCCTTGCCGGAGCGGCCGCGATTGCCGGGCATTTGCCTTGGAGACGCGGCGCTGCAAAACGATTTCCGCAGAGCCTTGCGGGTGTTCGAGCGTGATGTGCCTTTGCTGATCCAGGGGGAAACCGGGTCTGGCAAAGAGGCGTTTGCCAAGGCCGTGCACCATGCAAGCCTGCGCGCAGATAAAGCCTTTGTGGCCCTCAACTGCGCAGCCATCCCGGAAAGCCTCATCGAAAGCGAGCTGTTCGGTTATCGCGGCGGCAGTTTTACCGGCGCCCGCAAGGAAGGCATGCGCGGCAAGCTGCAGCAGGCAGATGGTGGCACGTTGTTTCTGGATGAAATCGGCGATATGCCGCTGGCTTTGCAAACCCGGCTATTAAGGGTGCTTGAAGACCGCTTGGTAGTGCCCATCGGCGGTGAACCGCAAGCGGTTGACGTCAGAATTATCAGCGCTACCCACCGTAATCTGCTTGATCGGGTGCAGGACGGTAGTTTTCGTGAAGACCTGTATTACCGGCTCAATGGCCTGGAAGTGGCCTTGCCGCCGTTGCGCGAGCGCAGTGACAAATTGCAGCTGCTGGACTTCCTGCTGGCCGAAGAAGCGGGAAATCAGGCGGTGCAGCTTGACGGCGAGGCCCGCCAGGCCCTGTTGGCGTTCGCGTGGCCGGGCAACGTGCGGCAGTTGCGCACGGTGTTGCGCACCCTCGCCGCACTGTGTGAGGACGGGCGGGTGAGGCTTGATGACCTGCCTGCACAGATTCGTGCCGTGCAAACCGTGCCGGTGGTGGTGAGTGAACCGGCAAACTCATTGCTGGATGCTGCCGAGCGCCAGGCATTGCTGGCAACATTGGTGCAGCAACGCTGGCATATGACGCACGTGGCGACCGTGCTTGGAGTCAGTAGAAATACGCTTTATAGAAAGTTACGTAAGTATGGTATAGCGCGTCAGGTTTAATGATGACGTTAACTGTTCTGACTGTGAGTGATCAATCTGTGTTGTGAGCGACTGTGCGTTAAATAATTGGCGTCGCACCGTATTAATGTTTTGTCATGTATTTTTGTGCGTAGGTGACTGTCTTCTGGAACGTTCATTATCTGTTTAGTTACTAAGTTGGCGGTTATCGATTTTCTCGATAACTCGCTGATAGCGCTTATGCGTAAATAGTAACAACAAGTGAGATAATAACCATGAACATTACTAGATCTCGGCCCACCACGGTCAATATACCTCCAGTGAATACACCACCGGTCACGCGCAATGGCGGTGTAACGCCTCCGGTAGTACGTCCCGGCGGCCAGGGCAACACCCCTCCAAAAGCTCCCCAACCTAAACCCCGGTTAGGGAAAAATCCGGCCACAGAAACCCCCACACCCCAACCCAAGCCCGAGAAAACCAATACCTTTCAAACGCTGACACAACAAAAATTGATGAACCAAGGGTCTGCCAACCGGCCGTTCAAGCCTCAGGCCAGCGCAGATCCTAAAGATATGGCACAGGTGACTCAAAACCTGATGGTTGCTGATCGCCTGGTCAAGGCTAAGGTGTTCGACACCTCGCCCCAGGCTGCGACGGTAGCCCGCGACGCCTTTGTCAGTGCGGGTGTAAGCGGATTGGTCAGTGCTCCCCTGAGTATTGGTACCTACGCAGGCTCGGTTTGGTCTGGCGAGACAATCAAGGCGCAGTTTACAAACAATACGCCACTGCTCCCTCCGGCTCACCAGCCGGCTCCAAGCACGCAGGTGCCTGCCGCGAAAACCGACGGGACAACATCGGTCGTCGCCACGCAGGACACCGACACGGGTGCCACGACCGCGCGCTTGGGCCTGGCCGAGTTGCGCATGGAAGTCATTGCCAACAATATTATGGCAATGCGTCAAGGAACGAATGCTCCGGCACTTAAAATGAGCGACTCCTCGTCGCGTACGCCAAGCGAGCGCCTGGAAACGCTTGAGGCCTTGTATAAAACTGCGGAGGAACAGCTTAAAAAACTGGCGGACGAAAACGACATGGTATTCCGGCCTTACATTGCCACTCCCGCAGACGGCACCGATGACAAAGGCCGTCTGGATGTTATTGATAAAAAATTCGACGCATTAAACAAGTTCATAGGGAAGTTGTTGCACATGGGAACGCTGTCATTACCGGCAGAGTCTGCCGAAACAAAAGTCGTGTGACATAACCCCGCGTAAACTTTCGAGTCATGGATGATGCTCAATCAAATTGGCGATGGGTCCGATGCCATGCATGCATCCTGTGGCACCGGACTTATCGAATATTCCCCTACGCTCTGACAAACAATGGCGGCTACCCCCCAAGGCCTGCGTGCTACAGCTAAAGAGTGCGATTTTCCCTTCCCTGCGCTAACCTGCCTCGATGTTTTACGAGGTCGACTATGCACATTCATATTCTCGGTATTTGCGGCACGTTCATGGGCTCCATGGCGGTGCTCGCCAAAGAACTGGGCCATCATGTTACTGGCTCCGATGCCAACGTTTACCCACCCATGAGCACGCAACTGCAGGCCCAGGGCATTGAGCTGACCCAAGGTTATGACCCGGCGCAATTCGACCCGGTCCCGGACCTTGTCGTGATCGGCAATGCCATGGTGCGCGGTAACCCGGCAGTCGAATATGTACTGAATAAAGGTTTGCCGTACGTGTCTGGCCCGCAATGGCTGGCCGATCATGTGTTGCAAGGCCGTTGGGTACTCGCCGTTGCCGGTACCCATGGCAAGACCACTACCAGCAGCATGCTGGCCTGGGTGCTGGAGCATGCGGGCATGAGCCCGGGCTTCCTGATTGGTGGCGTGCCGCAGAATTTCTCGGTGTCGGCGCGCCTCGGCGACACCCCGTTTTTTGTCATCGAGGCCGATGAGTACGACAGCGCGTTCTTCGACAAACGCTCCAAGTTCGTTCACTACCGCCCGCGTACGGCGATCCTGAACAACCTGGAGTTCGATCACGCGGACATCTTCCCTGATCTGGCGGCCATCGAGCGGCAGTTCCACCACTTGGTGCGCACCATTCCCAGCGAAGGCCTGGTGATTCACCCCACCACCGAGCCTGCCCTGCAGCGAGTTATCGAGATGGGCTGCTGGACCCCGGTACAAACCACCGGTGCTGGCGGCCAATGGCAGGTCAAGCTGCTGAGCGAAGATGGCTCCAAATTTGAAGTACTGTTCGAAGGCGTCGCCCAAGGCATCGTCGATTGGGACATGACCGGCCAGCACAACGTCGCCAATGCCTTGGTCACCCTGGCGGCTGCGCGGCATGTCGGCGTGGTGCCGTCCATGGGCATTGCGGCCTTGAGCGCGTTCAAAAGCGTCAAGCGCCGGATGGAAAAGGTCGCCGAAGTGAATGGGATTACCATCTATGACGACTTTGCCCACCACCCGACGGCCATCGCCACTACCCTGGATGGCTTGCGCAAGCGTGTGGGTGATGCCCAGGTGATCGCGATTATCGAGCCGCGCTCCAACTCCATGAAGCTGGGCGCCCACCGTGATGGTTTGCCGGAAAGCGTCAACGATGCCGACCAAGTTGTGTGGTACGCGCCGGCCAACCTCGGTTGGGACCTGCCTGCCATCGCCGCGTTGTGCACGGTGCCGTCGATTTGCCGCGACTCACTGGAAGGCATTATCGAACACGTGAAACACCAGGCCAGGCCCGGCACTCACGTGGTGATCATGAGCAACGGCGGCTTTGGCGGCCTGCATGGCAAACTCGCCGAGGCCCTGAAGTGAGCGGCCCGGAACGCGTCACCCTGGCGATGACCGGTGCGTCCGGCGCGCCCTATGGCTTGCGCCTGCTGGACTGCCTGGTGCGCGAAGACCGCGAGGTGCACTTCCTGATCTCCAAGGCCGCGCAACTGGTGCTGGCCACCGAGACCGATGTGGCGTTGCCGCCCAAAGTGCAGATGATGCAGGCCTTCCTCACCGAGTACACCGGTGCGGCGGCGGGGCAGATCAAGGTCTATGGCAAGGAAGACTGGATGTCACCGGTGGCGTCGGGCTCCGGTGCGCCGGCCGCGATGGTGGTGGTGCCGTGTTCCACCGGGACCCTGTCGGCGATTGCCACGGGCGCCTGCAACAACCTGATCGAGCGCGCGGCGGACGTGACCTTGAAGGAGCGTCGCCAGTTGATTCTGGTGCCGCGCGAAGCGCCGTATTCGAGCATCCATCTGGAGCACATGCTCAAGCTGTCGAACATGGGCGTGACTATCTTGCCGGCGTCGCCGGGCTTCTATCACCAGCCGCAGACCATCGATGACCTGGTGGACTTTGTGGTGGCGCGGATTCTCAACCTGCTGAACATTCCCCAGGACATGCTGCCGCGCTGGGGCGAGCACCATTTGAGCAGTGATGAATAAACTATTGATGGTGCTGCTGGCGCTGCAACTGACCGGGTGTGCGACTGCGCGAACCCTGGACGCCGCCCAGCCCGGCGCGCCGGTGGTGTATGCCGGCACGCGGCTGGACATGTATGCGATTCAGGGCGGGTGCTGCGCGATGGACCGTTTTGGGGCCGAGGCGCCGAGCTATCCCCATGTCGACCTGCCGGCCAGTGCCTTGCTCGACACGCTGCTGTTGCCGCTGTCGGTGCTGACGGTGCTGGGGGTTGGGTTCAATGCGACGGGCGGGCTTTAGTACTTATCCCAGTATTAACAGAAATCCAATGTGGGAGCGGGCTTGCTCGCGAATGCGGTGGATCAGTCACTGTATCATTGAC
>NZ_JBYSWF010000016.1:0-104832 GCF_058780865.1 Pseudomonas sp. GP01-A4 | reverse complement strand
AGCTCCCACAGGGGAACGCATTCCACCTGTGGGAGCTGGCTTGCCTGCGATGACAATGGCCTATGCACCACAGGAGCCTACGGCTTGGGCGCCACCGTCACCCACCACGGCGTGTGTTGTTGAATCTGCACCGGCAAGGTCGGCAGCAGCGCGTTCAGTGCCAGGTTGGTGTCGTGCAGCGGGAAGCTGCCGGTGATCCGCAGGTCGGCCACCTGTTTATCCACACCCAGGTAACCGGTGCGGTAGCGGCTCAGCTCGGCAACCACATCGCCGAGCCGCGCGTTGTCCACCACCAGCATGCCGCGCGTCCAGGCGTCGGTGCCGGGGCTGACGGCAAGCATCGGGCCGAGGCTGTCGCGGCGCATCAGCACTTGCTGGCCTTCCTTGAAGATCTGCTCTTGATGCAGCGCTTCAGGCTGTGCGCCGACGGCAGACTGCAACACGCTGAGGCGGGTGCCATCTTCCTCGCGCTTGACGATAAACCGTGTGCCCAGGGCGCGCAGGCTGCCTTCGCGGGTTTCGACAAAAAACGGGCGGGCGTCGTTGTGGCCGGTTTCGACAAGGATCTCGCCTTCCTGCAATACGATCAGCCGACGTTTCTCGTCAAAGCGCACGTCAATGGCGCTGTGGGTGTTGAGGTTGATCACGGTGCCATCCGCCAGCTTCAGGGTGCGCTGTTCACCGGTGGCGGTGCGCTGGTCGGCCAGCCAATAGTTGAGCGGCACGTAGCGCTGGCCGACGAACAATGCCAGGCCGCACACCAGCACCACACTGGCCAGGCCGCTGCCGAGCTTGCGCACGCGGCGGCGAATGCCTTCGCGTGACTGCAGCAATGCCGCACGGGCCGGGCCCGAGGCCACACTGAAACGCTGATCGAGCATGCCCAACTGGCGCCAGGCGCGGGCGTGTTCTTCGTTGCTGGCCAGCCATTTGGCGAATTCTTCCTGCTCCACGGCACTGCCGTCGCCCGAACCGAGGGACAGTTGCCAGGCAATGGCCGCGTCGAGCACCCGCGCCGACACCGGCTTGGAACTGACCGGGCTCACAGCGGCTCGCCATACAGGGCGATGTAGCACTGGCGGATACCCTGGGCCAGGTATTGCCGCACCCGGGGCACGGAAACCCCCAGGCGCTGGGCGATTTCGGCGTGGCCCATGCCGTCGAGGCGGTTATAGAGGAAGGCCGCGCGGGCCTTGCTCGAGAGTTTGCCCAGCAGGCGGTCGATGGCCTTGAGGTCCTCGAGGATCAGTTGCTGTTCTTCCGGGGACGGGTGCTCGCTTTCCGGGATCAGCATCAGTTCGCTGAGGTAAGCCTGTTCCAGCGCGGCGCGACGGAAATAATCGAACAGCAGGCCCTTGGCGATGGCCACCAGGAACGCCCGCGGCTCGCGGGGTTCACGCAGTTCTTCACGGCGCAGCAGGCGCATGAAGGTGTCCTGGCTGAGGTCTTCGGCGCGGCTGGGGCAGGCCACGTTGCGTCGCAGCCACGCCAACAGCCAGCGGCGATGGTCGCGGTACAACGCGCCAACAAGCTCACTGTGGGGACTTTGGATTGACGACAAGGCGACACCGATCGGAAAGTTTAAACTAACGAGAATTATTCGCGATTGTGGCAGAGGTGTAAGGCGGGTGCAATTGGCGTTGGTCGGGCGGCGGCGTAATGCTATCTATCATGGTGATGCCGCTTACTGTGGCGAGGGAGCTTGCTCCCGCTCGGCTGCGCAGCAGTCGTAATCCAGGCAGTGCATTTATTCAGTTGGAAATGGGTTGGCTGATTTGGGGGCGCTTCGCACCCCAGCGGGAGCAAGCTCCCTCGCCACCATTAGAATGAGGGCGCTTGCTTGCGGCGTTTCCATTGGCCCAGGCGCTGTTGTAACGCGTGCGGGCTGTCGATCTGCTGCTGCCGTGCGCGGCTGAACAAAATCAGCATCAGTTCCGCCGTTGCCAGCGCATCCGCACTGGCATGGTGACGCTCGCCCACTTGCAGCTTGAAATGCGTGATCCAGTCATCCAGCCCGGCTTCGCGGATGTTGGCGTCGGGGCACAGCAGCGGGGCGATGTCGGCCACGTCCAGGAACGGGTGGTTCAAGCGATAGCCCAGGCTGTCCTTGAGTGCCCGGCACAGCATGTGTTGATCGAAGGGCGCATGAAACGCCAGCAGCGGGCTGTCGCCGACAAACTCCATGAAGTCCATCAGCGCTTCTGCCGGGTCACTGCCCGCCGCAATGGCGCTGGGCCCCAGGCCATGGATCAGCACGCTGGGGTTGAGCTTGGTCTCGGCCCGGTGCAGGGTGCGCTCGAATAATTGCGAGAAGTCCACTGCGCCGTCCTCGATCACCACGGCGCCAATCGAAAGCACCTGGTCACGATTGAGGTTCAGGCCGCTGGTTTCCAGGTCCACCACCACCCAGCGCTGGGCCCGCAGCGATCCGTCCCCCAGCTCCCCAGGTGTGGGCAATTGTTCGACGCGCCGTTGTTGCGCCGCATCCAGGCCAGGTTTGGGTTTGCGCAACCAGCCAAACCAGCTCACAGCTGATACCGCAACGTCAGGCTGCCTTGCAGGCGTTGGGCCTGGCGCAGGGATTCGCGCAGGATGCGCCGGTCGAGGTGGTTGAGGCTGTCGGGATCGACGCGGTTGGAGTAGGGCAGGTTCTCGCGGGTTTGCAGTTGGTGTTGTTGCATGCGGGTTTGCTGGATGAAGTGATAGGCCTCTTCATAGGCGGCGCCATCAAGGCGTTCGATGACTTCCCTGGCCACCAGTTGGCGCAAGCGCTCCAGGGTGTTGATGGCGCTGATGCCGTTGGCCAATGCCAGCAGCCGGGCACCGTCGACAAATGGCGTGAGGCCTTGCACCTTGAGGTCGAGAGTTGCCTTGTCGGCGCCTTTGCGCGTCAACACAAAATCCCGGAAGCGCCCCACCGGCGGGCGCTGGCGCAACGCGTTCTCGGCCAGCATGCGCTGGAACAAGCGGTTGTCTGCCACCTGGTCGAGAATGCCCTGGCGCAATTGCTCGCACCCTTGCTCATCGCCCCACACCACCCGCAAATCAAAATAGATGCTCGAACCCAGCAGATTCTCCGGCGTCGCCTCACGGATAAACCCGGCAAAGCGCCGCGCCCATTCCGCCCGGGACAGGCACAGCTCCGGGTTACCGGCCATGATATTGCCCTTGCACAGGCTGAAGCCGCACAGCGCCAGGCTCTGGTTGATCTGTTGTGCCAGCGGCAGCAGGCGCCCGCGAATCTCGGCGGCTTCGGCGGCGTCCCGGGCTTCGAACAGGATGCCGTTGTCCTGGTCGGTATACAGCGTCTGCTCGCGGCGGCCCTCGCTGCCGAAACACAGCCAGCTGAATGGCACGCCCGGGTCGCCCTTGTCGGCCAGGGTCAACTCGATGACACGGCACACCGTGTGATCGTTGAGCAAGGTGATGATGTGGGTGATCTGCGTAGACGACGCGCCGTGGGCGAGCATGCGCTCCACCAACTGGCCGATTTCGCCACGGATCGCCACCAGGTTTTCGACCCTGGGCGCATTGCGGATGGTGCGCGCCAGGTGCACCAGGTCCACCCGCTGCAGGGAAAACAGGTCACGCTCGGACACCACGCCACACAGGCGCTGATCCTTGACCAGGCACACGTGGGCGATATGCCGTTCGGTCATCGCAATCGCCGCGTCGAAGGCGCTGTGGTCCGGCGTGAGGAAAAACGGCGCCTGGGTCATATGGCGCTCGATGCCCTGGTTGAAATCACTGGTGCCGTCGGCCACCACCTGGCGCAGGTCCCGCAGGGTGAAAATCCCCAGGGGCGCCTTGTGTTCATCGACGATCACAATGCTGCCCACCTGCTGCTCGTGCATTTGCGTGACCGCTTCACGCAGCGGCGTCAGCGGGCTGCAGGTGACCGGGTGACGCATGGCCAATTCGCCCAGGCGGGTGTTCAGCGAATATTGGGTGCCGAGGGTTTCCACGGCCTTTTGCTGGACTTGCTGGTTGACCTGGTCCAGCAAGCTGCTCACGCCGCGCAAGGCAAAGTCGCGAAACGCGCTGGAAAGGGCGAACAGCTTGATAAAGGCCGGCTTGTTCAGTTGCAGGCAGAAGGTGTCTTCGGCGGCTTTGTGCTCGGTACGGGTGGCCCGCTCCCCCAGCAGCGCCGCCAACGGAAAACATTCACCGGTGGTGATTTCAAAGGTGGTTTCTGTCGAGTCCGGCCGCTCGCCGACTACGCGCCCCTGCTTGACGATATAGAAGTGTTCCACCGGCCCGCCCGAGGGCTTGAGGATGCTCTCGCCGGGGCCGTAGAAGCGCAATTGACACTGCTCTACCAGAAATCCCAGGTGGGCGTTTTCCATTTGGTTGAACGGCGGGAAGCGTTGCAGGAATTGCAGGGTGCCGTGGATGTTCTGCAACACAGCGGTTTTCCCCGCTTGTGTGAAAGCATCAGCTTTACTCATACCTATGACCGCAGTTTTTTTGTCGTTATCGTGCCCCATGGTCGACTCCTGCGCTGCGGGTGCCCATTGGACGTAAGTCTAGGTAGCGTTATGCCTTCCACGACTAGGGAAAAACCTTACATGAATATCGTCCAAACCCCGTAGAACGCCCACTAGGCAAACTTTCCGACGAAGTGCACATTGTTCGCCCTTCCGGCGATGTCTGACTTCTGTGCTGGGAGATTGAATAGAACTGCCGAGAAACGTATGTCCGACCACGATATTTTGAGTGATGCCGAGCGCGAGGCCCTGAGTGCTGTTATGCAGGAGCCGGATTTGCCGCCACAACGGGTTTTGATCGTGGATGACGACAAGGACGCGCGCGAACTGTTGGCAGAAATTCTTGGCCTGGACGGCATTCGTTGCATGACCGCCGACAGCGGCGAGGCTGCATGGGACTTGTTGAGTTCCAGCAGCTCCATCGGCTTGCTGATCACCGACCTGCGCATGACGCCGAGCAACGGGCTGCAATTGATTCGCCAGGTGCGCGAATCCACCCGGGCGGCGCTGCCGATCATCATCATGTCGGGTGACGCCGAAGCGCCGGATGTGATTGATGCGATGCATTTGAGCGTGGTGGACTTTTTGCTCAAGCCGATTGATAGCGTGAAGCTGGCGAAAATGGTGAAGCGGGAGTTGGGGATGGCGTCCTAGACGGTGCCATTGGTCTGATTTCGCGAAGAACTGTCAATTCTGACAGTAGGAATAGCTTGAGAGCGTCTGTTTACTGGTTTGGGGTTTGCTGATCGTCGATCAGCGCCTCATAAAGCCATGAACAGGAGTTCGCTATGAGCACCAAACTTTTTCGAGTTGAAGATGAGGCCTTGCAGGACGCAAGGGTGAGGGCACAATCCGGGGACGCTTTTGTTCTTGTGCTTGCTCCCGGCAAGTTTCGGTTTTTCAGCACCAAGGAAGTCCTCGGGTTCCTGTCATGGACAGCGGTGCTTGGGGCAGGTCAAGAGCGTATTGACCTGGATTATGGGCACGATGTGCCGAACGGCCTTCATGAATTCGAGGCAAGGGGCAGGCGCGTGACTTACCGTGCGCCAGACGGTAAGGATTATTTCGGACCTACTGAAGGGAAGATCTTTCTTGAAGTTGAACGCCCCCCGACCGGTACCGCTTTCACGCACAAGGGTAACTTTTTGAATGTGCGGTTCGAGTCGGATGGTAATACGGTCGTTCTCAATGGCGGTTATAAACTCAGCTCTTCTTAAACCGCTGCAAAAAAGCCCTGATCTCTCGACCAGGGCTTTTTTATTTACAGGCCGTTTTTAGCCTTGAACTCCCGACGCCGACGGTGCAACACCGGCTCGGTATAGCCGTTCGGCTGCTTCGTCCCCTCAATCACCAACTCCACCGCTGCCTGGAACGCGATGTTGCTGTCGAAATCCGGAGCCAGCGGGCGGTACAGCGCATCCCCGGCGTTCTGACGGTCCACCACCGGCGCCATGCGCTTGAGGCTTTCCATCACCTGGGCTTCATTGACGATGCCGTGGCGCAACCAGTTGGCAATGTGCTGGCTGGAGATACGCAGGGTGGCGCGGTCTTCCATCAGGCCGACGTCGTTGATGTCCGGGACTTTCGAGCAACCCACGCCCTGGTCGATCCAGCGCACCACGTAACCGAGGATGCCCTGGGCGTTGTTGTCCAGCTCGTTGCGGATTTCTTCGTCGGACCAATCGGTATTCTGGGCCAGGGGAATGGTCAGGATATCGTCTACCGAAGCACGTTCGCGCTTGGCCAGTTCGGCCTGGCGGGCGAACACGTCAACCTTGTGGTAGTGCAGCGCATGCAGCGCAGCCGCCGTCGGCGAAGGAACCCACGCCGTGTTGGCGCCGGCCAGCGGGTGAGCAATCTTCTGCTCCAGCATGGCGGCCATCAGGTCGGGCATCGCCCACATGCCTTTACCGATTTGTGCGCGGCCTTGCAGGCCGGTGCTCAAGCCGATGTCCACGTTCCAGTTTTCGTAGGCGCCGATCCACTTCTCAGCCTTCATGGCGGCCTTGCGCACCATCGCGCCGGCTTCCATGGAGGTGTGGATCTCGTCGCCGGTACGGTCGAGGAAGCCGGTGTTGATAAACACCACGCGCTCGCTGGCGGCCTTGATGCAGGCCTTGAGGTTGACCGTGGTGCGGCGCTCCTCGTCCATGATCCCGACTTTGAGGGTGTTGCGCGGCAGCTTCAGCACGTCTTCGATGCGACCGAACAGCTCGTTGGTGAACGCGGCTTCTTCCGGGCCATGCATTTTCGGTTTAACGATGTAGACCGAACCGGTGCGGCTGTTCTTGCGGCTGGTGTTGCCGTTAAGGCTGTGGATCGCCGACAGGCTGGTGAGCAGGCCGTCGAGAATGCCTTCCGGCACTTCGTTGCCATCCTTGTCGAGGATCGCGTCGATGGTCATCAAGTGGCCAACGTTACGCACGAACAGCAGCGAACGACCGTGCAGGGTCACTTCCTTGCCGTCGGCACCGGTGTAGACGCGGTCGGCGTTCATGGTGCGGGTAAAGGTCTTGCCACCCTTGGCGACTTCTTCCGACAGGTCGCCCTTCATCAGGCCGAGCCAGTTGCGGTAGATCACCACCTTGTCATCGGCATCGACGGCGGCGACGGAGTCTTCGCAGTCCATGATGGTGGTCAGGGCGGCTTCCATCAGCACGTCTTTCACGCCGGCGGCGTCGGTCTGGCCGACCGGGGTGCTGGCGTCGACCTGGATTTCGAAGTGCAGGCCGTTGTGCTTCAGCAGGATGGCAGTCGGCTTGGCTGCGTCGCCCTGGTAGCCGATCAACTGGGCATCGCTGCGCAGGCCGCTGTTGCTGCCGCCCTTGAGGCTGACCACGAGCTTGCCGTCGACGATCTTGTAGCCAGTGGAGTCCACGTGGCTGCCGGCAGCCAATGGCGCGGCTTCGTCAAGGAAGGCGCGGGCGAAGGCGATGACTTTGTCGCCACGCACCTTGTTGTAGCCTTTGCCTTTCTCGGCGCCGTCGGCTTCGCTGATGGCATCGGTGCCATAGAGCGCGTCATACAGTGAGCCCCAGCGCGCATTCGAGGCGTTGAGGGCGAAACGGGCGTTCATCACCGGCACCACCAGTTGCGGGCCGGCCATGTGGGCAATTTCTTCATCGACGTTTTGGGTCGAGGCCTGGAAATCCGCGGCTTCTGGCAGCAGGTATCCGATATCTTGAAGGAAGGCTTTGTAGGCCACCGCGTCGTGGGCCTGGCCGGCGTGCGCCTGGTGCCAGGTGTCGATCCGCGCTTGAAAATCGTCGCGTTTGGCGAGTAGGGCTTTGTTCTTCGGCGCCAGGTCGTGGATGACCTTATCGGCACCGGCCCAGAACTGGTCGGCGGTAATGCCGGTACCAGGAATGGCTTCGTTGTTCACGAAGTCGAACAGGACTTTGGCGACCTGCAGGCCACCGACTTGAACGTGTTCAGTCATTGCTTGCCTCACTCTGCGGAGCTTATGCGCTTTTCAGCTTTTCAATTTACCAATGAAGCCTCTGGCCATGTAAACCGTGAACACGCTGCACCAGTACATGCCGTAGAAGGCGGCTGGGCGGGCTGCGTCGCGGTGCGTGGTTGCCTTGGCAGACATCGACCTAACGTTATGTAGTGCGCGATTGGGCATACTACATGATGAGTTGCGGTTGTGAAAATTAGACTAAATACGTCGTTTAGCGACCCACTTTGGTCGTACGGTCACAGTGGGGTACGGGATGTTCTCAAAAAACTATTGGATTGTTCCATATAAATATAAAAATGGTACACGATTTGTTTTCGTGGCTACCTGAGTCCACCTTGGTAGGTACGAGGGGAACGCCTGGTTCCTACCTGATTTTCATAAGAAGAGGACGACACCATGGACCATCTCGTACTGACTGTCATCGCCCCGGACAAACCCGGTGTGGTCGAACGCATCGCCCAATGCATCGCCGCCCATGGCGGCAACTGGCTGGAAAGCCGCATGGCGCACATGGCCGGGCAGTTTGCCGGGATTTTGCGGGTGAGCGTGCCGGCGGAAAATCGGCTGGACTTGATTGGCGCGCTGGAAGACTTGTCCACCCACGGCATTCGCGTGCTGCTGGGCGAAAGCAGTTCGCTCGCCCCCAGCGAGTCGCAACCCATCGCGATGGAACTGGTCGGTAACGACCGGCCGGGGATTGTTCGCGACATCACCGCGCTGCTCAGCAAGCAGGGTGTCAACCTGGAGCGCTTGATCACCGACGTGCGCCCGGCGCCCATGAGCAGCGACCTGCTGTTCCACGCCGAAGCCTTGCTGGCGGTGCCGTTGACGCTGCCGCTGGAAACCTTGCAGGCGGCGCTGGAAACCCTGGCCGACGACTTGATGGTGGAACTGGAACTACGCAGCGAGGAATAGTTGCCCACAAGGTTATGCATGGAAATCTTGCATGGGCCTGTGGATAACCTGTAGAGACCCGCGTCCGGCCCAGGCGGGCCGTGGCTCTTCGCCAGCTGGCTAAAAAACGAACAGTTTCAAGGGCTTGTGCACAAACGCCGGGGACCAGGCTGTGGATAACCTTGGGGTGAATGCCTGCAAGCCACACCGGCCGTGGCTTGCAGAGTTTTGTACGTTATTTGATCAGTTTTTCCGCACAGTCATCCAGGCGTCGATGCTGTAAACCACCAGGCCGGCCCAGATAAAGCAGAAGGCGGTCAGCGTGGCGGGTGCCAGGTGTTCGTTGAACAACAGCACGGCTTCCAGCAGCACCAGGGTGGGCGCCACGTATTGCAGGAAGCCCAGGGCGGTGTAGGGCAAATGCCGTGCGGCGGCGTTGAAACACACCAGCGGGATCAGCGTCACCGGGCCTGCGGCCACCAGCCACCACGCTTCGGAGGTGCTCCAGAATTCCATCTGTGCGCTGTGGGCCGAGGGGTTGAACAGCAACCATGCGATGGCAATCGGCACCAGCATCCAGGTTTCCACCACCAGCCCGGGCAATGCCTTGACCGGCGCCTGCTTGCGGATCAACCCGTAGAAACCAAAGGTCGCCGCCAGGACCAGGGATACCCACGGCAGGCTGCCGACTTGCCAAACCTGTTGCGCCACACCTACCGCTGCCAGGCCCACGGCCACCCATTGCAGGCGGCGCAGGCGCTCGCCGAGGATCACCATGCCCAGCAGCACGTTCACCAGCGGGTTGATGTAGTAACCCAGGCTGGCCTCCAGCATGCGGCCACTGTTCACCGACCACACATAGGTCAGCCAGTTGGCTGCGATCAAGGTGCCGCTCAGGGCCAGGATCGCCAGGCGCCTGGGGTTGTCCCGCAGTTCTCGGAGCCAGCCCGGGTGTTTCCAGACTATCAGCAGCAGACTGCCGAACAGCGCCGACCACAGCACGCGGTTGACGATGATTTCTGCGGCGGGAACGCTGGCGATGGCCTTGAAGTAGATCGGGAACAGGCCCCAGATGACGTAGGCGCTCAGGCCCAATATGTACCCGCGACGGGGGTTGGCGGCTTGCATGCAGAATCCTTGCTTAGGCAGCTAACAAAGCCGCGATTGTAAGGATATTTGTCAGCGGATGTGTGTTGAAAGTGTAGGGCCCAAGGTCAGGGCCCAGACGGCAGGGATCAGAACAGCTTCAACGGTTCTTCGTTGAGCGCCGACAACTGTTCACGCAACGCCAGAACCTGGTCGCCCCAGTAACGTTCGCTGCCAAACCAGGGAAAGCTGTGGGGGAACGCCGGGTCGTCCCAGCGCCGTGCAAGCCAGGCGCTGTAGTGCATCAGGCGCAGGGCACGCAGGGGTTCGATCAGGGCCAGTTCGCGCGGGTCGAAGTCGTGGAATTCCTGGTAGCCGTCCATCAATTCCGACAGTTGCCCCAGGCATTCCTGACGATCACCGGCGAGCATCATCCACAGGTCCTGAACGGCGGGGCCCATGCGGCAGTCATCGAGGTCGACGATATGGAACATCTCGTCGCGGCACATCATGTTGCCGGGGTGGCAATCGCCGTGCATGCGGATGTTCTTGTGGGGCGTGGCCTTGTAGACCTCCTCCACACGCTTGAGCAGGTCGCGGGCCACGGACTCGTAGGCTGGCAGCAGGCTGCGAGGAATGAAGTTGCCTTCCAGCAGGGTGTTCAGGGAATCGTGACCGAAATTCTTCACGCCCAGGGCTTCGCGGTGTTCGAAGGGGCGGGTGGAACCGACCGCATGCAGGCGGCCGAGCAATTGGCCGAGGCGATACAACTGGTCGAGGTTGCCCGGCTCCGGTGCGCGTCCGCCACGGCGCGGGAACAGGGTGAAGCGAAAACCCGCGTGCTCGAACAGGCTTTCACCGTTGTGAATCATCGGCGCCACCACCGGCACTTCGCACTCGGCCAGTTCGAAGGTGAAGCTGTGTTCTTCGAGGATCGCTTCGTTGGTCCAGCGTTGCGGCCGATAGAACTTGGCGATCAAGGGCTCGGAGTCTTCGATGCCGACCTGGTAGACACGGTTTTCGTAGCTGTTGAGCGCGAGGATGCGGGCGTCGCTGAGGAAACCGATGCTTTCGACTGCGTCGAGCACCAGGTCAGGGGTCAGTGTTTCAAACGGGTGTGCCATGCGAACTCCTGCGCGCAGCAGGGCGCCGCGTCCGGCCGGGTATGGTAACGCACCCAGGGTTGGATAGGTGGTGACTGTTCTGACGCCTTCGCGAGCAAGTCGAATCGTCGCACCGCCGCTCCCACATTAAACCGAGTCCTGGCTTTGGAATGCGGTCAAGTGTGGGAGCGGGCTTGCTCGCGAAGAGGCCTTATCAGGCGCCGACGATCCCGCCATCATCCCGACGAATCGCCATCACCGAGGACCGTGGCTTGCCATTTGGCAGATGCTCCGGCCAGGTCGACCCACCGGTTTCCCCCGGATGCTGAATCCCCACAAACAGGGTTTTCTGGTCCGGCGAGAAGCTGATCCCGGTCACTTCACAGGCCACCGGCCCCACCATGAACCGCCGAATTTCACCGGTCGACGGGTCGGCACACAGCATCTGGTTATTGCCCATCCCGGCAAAGTCGCCGCCGTTGCTGTAGTCGCCATCGGTGAGGATCCACAACCGCCCGGCCTTGTCGAAGCCCAGGCCGTCCGGGCTGTTGAACATGTTCTGCGGGTTGATGTTGGATGAGCCGCCCTTTGGCGTGCCGGCATGCACCGCCGGGTTGCCGGCCACCACAAACAAATCCCAGCTGAAGTCCGGCGCGCCATGGTCGTTGGCATTGGCCTTCCAGCGCAGGATCTGCCCGTAGACGTTTTTCTCCCGCGGGTTCGGGCCGCCCACCGGCTGGCCGTCTTCGCCGCGCTTGGCGTTGTTGGTCAGGGTGCAATACACCTGGCCGTCGGTGGGGCTGACCACGATCCATTCCGGGCGGTCCATGCGGGTGGCTTTCACCACGCTGGCGGCCAGGCGCGCGTGGATCAGCACTTCGGCCTGGCTGGCAAAACCGCTGTTGGCGTCGATGCCGTTCTTGCCGTAGGTCAGTTCGACCCATTGGCCCTGGCCCTTGGGATGGTCGGCATTGCCGTCGCCCGCGTCGAAAATCGCCACATACAAGGTGCCGTGGTCCAGCAGGTCCTTGTTGGCCTTGGGGTTCTTGTGATTGATCTTGTCGCGGCTGATGAACTTGTAGATGAACTCGCCGCGCTCGTCGTCGCCCATGTACACCACGGCGCGGCCGTCGCGGGTTTCCGCCAGGGCAGCGTTTTCGTGCTTGAAGCGGCCCAGGGCGGTGCGTTTGACCGGTGTGGATTGCGGGTCGAACGGGTCGATTTCCACTACCCAGCCATGGCGGTTGAGTTCGTTGGGATTCTTGGCCATGTCGAAGCGCGGGTCGTGGGGGTGCCAGTTGATGTCTTTGCTGGCGGCGACCACGCCATAGCGTTTCTGCCCGGCGTCGAAGGTCTGTTGCGGGTTGCTGCTGCCGAAGCAGTCGGTGAAGTTCTCTTCGCAGGTGAGATACGTGCCCCACGGGGTCTTGCCGTTGGCGCAGTTCTGGAAGGTGCCGAGGACTTTTTTGCCGGTTTTGTCGGCGCTGGTTTTCAGCCAGGCATGGCCCGCCGCAGGGCCGCCGAAGCGGATCGGCGAGTTGCCGTGGATGCGCCGGTTGTAGCGCGAGTCCTGGACGAACTGCCAGGTGTCGCCCTTGCGCCGCACTTCGATCACCGACACCCCTTCGCTGGCCAACGCCTTGCGCACGTCTTCGGCCGACTGCGGCGCGCCGCCGTGGGCGTAGAGGTAGCGGTAGTTGGTGTATTCGTTGTTGATCGCCATCAGCGCGCGGTTGTCGTCACCGGGGAAGGCGAACAGGCTCATGCCGTCGTTGTTGTCGCCGAACTGCTGTTCCTGGGCCTTGGCGGTGCCGTTGCCGCTGGGGTCGAAGGCCGGTGCGTTCTTGTGCAGTGGCTGGCCCCAACTGATCAGTACCGAAGCGCTGTAGCCGGGCGGCAGGGTGATGGTGTCGCTGGTGGCCGAGGCGATGCTGGTGAAACCCAGCAATGGGCTGTTCGACGCGGCGTTGACCGCCAGGGCACTGCGGGTCAGCAGGTTGCCGCCGAGGAACATCGCGGCACCGCACAGGGCGCCGGCACCGATAAAACGCCGGCGGGTGAGGCCGACCATCTGTTCCAGGTCGGTGGCTTGGTTTTCTTCTAATAGGCTCATTTCAGGCTCCCTGCGGGTTTTTGCAGCCACCTTAGGGAGCAGTCGTGACGAAATTGTTGCAGTTTGAAGCGCTACACCGGAGTGCCCAGCAGCACGTTACTGGGGGAGAACTGCACCTTCACTTGCAGGCCTTCGGCGGCATTAATCTGTGCAAGCGCCTCGGGCCGGGCCAGGGCGCAGAGAACCTGGCCGTTGGGCAAGGTGATCCGCACCTCGCTGGGGCCGTCTTCGGCATCGAGAATGGCCTCGATTTTTCCTTCCAGGCAATTGTGTCCAGGTGTTGCTGCCTGCGTGACGGCCAGTACTTCAAGCCAGCCGGCCTTGATCAGGGCGACGACTTCGGTGCCGATCTCCAGCTCCAGGCGCAAGGTGCTGTCGTGGGTGATCTGCGCATCCAGGCGCAGCCCAGCGGCCAGCTCCAGGCGAATCAGGTCATTGCGGCCGTGGCTGTCGATGGCGATCACCCGGCCGTGCAACTGGTTACGTGCGCTGGTGCGCAGCATCAGGCGGCCCAGCAGGTTGAAGTCGCTGGCGTCTTCGGCGCAATCCAGCACCTGGGCTTGCAACACCTGCAGGCGTTGGTAAAGGCGTAATACCCGCTCACCCTCGGCCGTCAACCTGGCGCCGCCACCGCCCTTGCCGCCGACGCTGCGTTCCACCAGGGGCTTTTGCGCCAGGTTGTTCAGTTCGTCGATGGCGTCCCAGGCCGCCTTGTAGCTCAGCCCCGCACTCTTTGCGGCGCGGGTGATGGAGCCTTGTTCGGCAATATGTTGCAGCAGTGCAATGCGCTGCGGGCGACGGACGATGTGTTGGCTCAAGAGAGTTGGCAGGGACATGGTTACACGCTTCGATGGAATGGGCTGACGTTGCGGGCAGGGCGCCCGCGAGTCAAGTCATGTGCCGGGCTTGGGCGTACGGGCCAGGCAATACACATCCACCTGTCGGGCGCCGGCATCCATTAACAGGCGGGCGAGACTGCTGGCGGTGGCGCCGGTGGTCAGTACGTCGTCGATCAGCGCCAAGTGCCGGCCTTTGACTTGCGCGCCGTCGGCCAGGGCGAAGGCCTGGTGCAGGTTGCGCTTGCGGGTCCTGGCGTCCAGGTCTTGCTGCGCCACGGTTTCACGCGGCCGTGACAGCAGGTGCTCATCCCAGGGAATGTTCAGGTCCTTACTCAGCCAGCGGGCGAGCATCGCCGCCTGGTTGAAGCCCCGTTCCCGCAGGCGTTTGCGGGCCAAAGGCACGGGCAGCAGGCAGTCGGGGCGAGCCAGTGCGGCATCTTCATAGCGGTGTTGCAGGAATTGTCCCAACAGCTGCGCAAGCAGATGCCCCAGCGGCCAGCGGGCCTGATGCTTGAAACGGCTGATCAGGCTGTCGATGGGGAAGCTGTAGGTCCACGGCGCGACGACCTGCTTGAACGCCGCAGGTTGCTTCAAGCACTGGCCGCACACCAGGCCCGTCGCCGGCAATGGCAGTGCGCACACCTCGCAATGTTCCATCAGCCAAGGCAGCTCGGTTTCGCAGGCGCTGCAGACAGGATCGGCCGTTCCGCTGCTTTCATCGCAGACTAAACAGGTTTGGTTGCTTTTTAACCAGATGTAAACCTCGTGTTTGTTATCAAGTTGACAGTGCATGAATCTTCCTTAAATATGCCGAGCATCCGTGTCGTACCTGTGGGTATTACTCCCACAGGGCTTGCCAAAGCATAATCAAGGAATCGCCCATGAGCGCCAGCATCACTGCCAACCTGCGTCACGATTGGTCTTTAGCCGAAGTCAAAGCGCTGTTCGTGCAGCCCTTCAACGACCTGTTGTTCCAGGCGCAGACCGTGCACCGCGCGCATTTCGACGCCAACCGCGTCCAGGTTTCCACGCTGCTGTCGATCAAGACCGGCGCCTGCCCGGAAGATTGCAAATATTGTCCGCAGTCGGGCCACTACAACACCGGCCTGGAAAAAGAGAAGCTGATGGAAGTGCAGAAGGTCCTCGAAGAGGCCGCTCGCGCCAAGGCCATCGGTTCGACCCGTTTCTGCATGGGCGCCGCCTGGAAGCATCCGTCAGCCAAAGACATGCCCTACGTGCTGGAGATGGTCAAAGGCGTGAAAGCTATGGGCCTGGAAACCTGCATGACCCTCGGCCGTCTCGACCAGGACCAGACCGAAGCCCTGGCCCAGGCCGGCCTCGATTACTACAACCACAACCTCGACACGTCGCCGGAGTTCTACGGTTCGATCATCACCACCCGCACCTACGGCGAGCGCCTGCAAACCCTGGCGTACGTGCGTGATTCGGGGATGAAGATCTGCTCCGGCGGCATCCTCGGCATGGGCGAGTCCCTGGACGATCGCGCCAACCTGCTGATCCAGTTGGCCAACCTGCCGGAGCATCCGGAATCGGTGCCGATCAACATGCTGGTGAAAGTTGCCGGCACGCCGCTGGAAAACGCCGACGACATCGACCCGTTCGACTTCATCCGCATGCTGGCGGTGGCGCGCATCCTGATGCCGCAGTCCCATGTGCGGCTGTCGGCCGGGCGTGAGGCGATGAACGAGCAGATGCAGGCCCTGGCATTCTTTGCTGGCGCCAACTCGATTTTCTACGGCGACAAGCTGCTGACCACTGCCAACCCGCAGGCGGACAAGGACATGCAACTGTTCTCGCGCCTGGGCATCTTGCCGGAAGCTCGTGAAGAGCACGCCGATGAAGTGCACCAGGCGGCGATCGAGCAGGCGCTGGTGGAGCAGAAGAGCAGCGAGCAGTTCTATAACGCGGCTGTTTGATAAGTCCACTTTGGAATGCCACCCAAATGTGGGAGCGGGCTTGCTCGCGAAGGCGGTGTGTCAGCCAATACATAAGCTGACTGATCCACTGCTTTCGCGAGCAAGCCCGCTCCCACATTTTTGACTGCGTTCAACCTGATCTACCGAGGTCTCATGTCTTTCGATCTCGCCGCGCGTCTTGCGGCTCGTCGTGCCGAACACCTGTATCGCCAACGTCCACTGCTGCAGAGCCCGCAAGGCCCTGACGTGGTGGTCGACGGCCAGCCGTTGCTGGCGTTCTGCAACAACGATTACCTGGGCCTGGCCAATCACCCGCAAGTGATTGAAGCCTGGCGCGCGGGCGCGGCTCGCTGGGGCGTGGGTGGCGGCGCTTCGCATCTGGTGATCGGCCACAGCACGCCGCACCATGAACTGGAAGAGGCCCTGGCCGACCTCACTGGTCGCCCGCGGGCGCTGCTATTCACCACCGGTTACATGGCTAACCTTGGCGCCGTCACCGCGCTGGTGGGGCAGGGCGATACGGTGCTGGAAGACCGCCTTAACCACGCCTCGTTGCTGGATGCCGGTTTGCTCTCGGGTGCGCGCTTCAATCGTTACCTGCACAACGATGCTGAAAGCCTGGCCAAGCGCCTGGAGAAAGCCACCGGCAATACGCTGGTGGTGACCGACGGCGTGTTCAGCATGGACGGTGACCTGGCCGACTTGCCGGCGCTGGCCCGTGAAACCCGGGCCAAGGGCGCATGGTTGATGGTGGATGACGCCCATGGCTTCGGGCCTTTGGGCGCCAACGGTGGCGGGATCGTCGAGCATTTTGGCTTGAGCCAGGAAGATGTGCCGGTGCTGGTCGGCACCCTCGGCAAGGCTTTCGGTACCGCCGGCGCGTTTGTCGCGGGCAGCGAAGAGCTGATCGAAAGCCTGATCCAGTTCGCCCGTCCGTATATCTACACCACCAGCCAACCGCCGGCGCTGGCCTGTGCCACGCTGAAAAGCCTGGAATTGCTGCGCACCGAGCATTGGCGCCGTGAGCATCTCAATGGGCTGATTCGCCAGTTCCGCCAGGGCGCCGAGCAGATTGGCCTGGAACTGATGGACAGTTTCACGCCGATCCAGCCGATCATGATTGGCGACAGTGCCCGCGCCGTGCGTTTGTCGCAGATGCTGCGCGAGCGCGGGCTGATGGTCACCGCGATTCGGCCACCGACCGTGCCTGCCGGTAGCGCTCGCCTGCGGGTGACCCTGACGGCGGCCCACAGCAACGCCCAGGTGCAGCTATTGTTAAGCGCATTGGAAGAGTGTTTCCGCTTGTTAGGCCAGGAGCCCGACCATGCGTGATCGACTGATATTGCTGCCTGGCTGGGGCCTCGGCGTTTCGCTGCTGGAACCGCTGGCGGCGGCGTTGCAGGGGCTGGATGAACACTTGCAGGTGCAGATCGAACCGTTGCCGGACGTGGAGTCGGACGACCTTCAAGAGTGGCTCGATGAGCTGGATTCGACCTTGCCCCAAGACGTCTGGCTGGGTGGTTGGTCCCTCGGCGGCATGCTTGCTGCCGAGTTGGCCGCCCGGCGCGGTGATCATTGTTGCGGTTTGCTCACCTTTGCCAGCAACGCAAGCTTCGTGGCCTGGTCCCGCTGGGACCATGGCATGCACGAAGAGGATTTTATTGCGTTTCTTAACGGTTGCCGCCTTGATCCGGTTGCGACGTTAAAACGCTTCAGTCTGCTTTGCGCCCGGGGTTCCAGCGATCCCCGATCACTTGCTCGGCTATTGCTGGCGGGTGCCCCTAAAACCTCCGCGCAGACCTTGCTCAGTGGTCTGGAGCTGTTGGGCCGATTGGACACCCGTCAGGCGCTGGTCGACTTTCAAGGGCCGCAGTTGCATCTGTTTGCCGGGCTGGACGGGCTGGTTCCGGCTGAAGTGGCCAGTGAGTTGTTCGCCTTGTTGCCTGACGTTGAAATCGGCCTGATTGAACAGGCCGGTCACGCTTTTCTACTGGAGGACCCCCACGGTGTGGCGGGGGCCATCCAGGCTTTTTTGCATGAGTGCGGTGATGACTGATTTGTCCCATGTGTTGCCCGGCGGCTTGCCAGACAAGCGCCAGGTAGCGGCCTCCTTTTCCCGCGCAGCCGCCAGTTACGACAGCGTTGCCGAGTTGCAGCGTGCGGTGGGCAGCGAGCTGCTGCGGCGTTTGCCCGAAGGTCTTTCTCCACAACGCTGGCTGGACCTGGGCTGCGGCACGGGTTATTTCAGTCGTGTGCTGGGCCAGTCATTTGCGGGTAGCCAGGGTTTGGCCCTGGATATCGCCGAGGGCATGCTCAAACACGCCCGGCCGCTGGGCGGTGCACAACATTTCATCGCTGGCGATGCCGAGCGCTTGCCCTTGCAGGACGCCAGTTGCGGGCTGATCTACTCCAGTTTGGCAGTGCAGTGGTGTTCGGATTTTGCCGCAGTGCTCAGCGAAGCGCGGCGCGTATTGCAGCCCGGTGGCGTGCTGGCGTTTGCCAGCCTCTGCGTGGGTACGCTGGATGAGTTGCGCGAAAGCTGGCGCGCAGCGGATGGCATGGTTCATGTGAACCGCTTCCGGCCGTTCAGTGCTTATGAGCAACTGTGCGCAGCCAGTGGTTTGCGGGTGCGCAGCCTGGAGCAGCGCCCCCATGTGCTGCATTACCCCGACGTGCGCAGCCTGACCCACGAACTGAAAGCGTTGGGTGCGCACAATCTGAACCCGGGGCGCCCAGGAGGGTTGACGGGCCGGGCGCGGATTGTTGCACTGGTGCAAGCCTACGAGCAGTTCCGCCAGGCCCAGGGCCTGCCGGCAACTTATCAAGTGGTGTACGCCGTCCTGGAGAAACCTCTATGAATGCCGCTTACTTCATCACGGGGACCGACACCGACGTCGGCAAGACCACCGTCGCTGCCGGCCTGCTGCATGCCGCGCGGCAAGCCGGCAAAAGTACGGCGGCGGGCAAGCCGGTAGCCTCTGGGTGCCAGCTGACGCCCAAGGGCCTGCGCAATTCGGACGCCCTGGCGTTGCTGGCCGAGTGTTCGTTGCCGTTGAGTTATGCCGAGGTCAACCCGGTGGCCTTCGAGCCGGCCATCGCGCCGCATCTGGCGGCCCGTGAAGCCGGCGTGGCGCTGACGGTGCAGTCGTTGTTGAAGCCCATGCAGCACGTTCTCGCCAAGCAGGCGGACTTCACCTTGATCGAAGGTGCGGGCGGCTGGCGTGTGCCATTGGCGGACCAGGACAATTTGTCGGACCTGGCCCAGGCGCTGAAGCTGCCGGTGATCCTGGTGGTGGGTGTGCGGCTGGGGTGTATCAGCCACGCGTTGCTGACCGCAGAAGCCATCGCCCGGGACGGGTTGCCGCTGGCGGGCTGGGTGGCCAATATCATCGACCCCAAGACCTCTCGTCTGGAAGAAAACCTCGCGACCCTGGCTGAACGACTCCCCGCGCCATGCCTGGGAAGGGTGCCCAAGCTCAAGCATCCCAGCGCCGAAGCGGTCGCCGCGTACTTGCAACTGGACCTGCTTGACTAGTTTTGCCTATCGCGAAGGCATTATGCCATTAGTGTTTTTGACGGGCGTTTTGCCGGTAGGTCTGCTTCAATAACAGTTCACGATTCTCTTATAGGCAGGTTCACGCCATGGAAATCTCTGGTAGCAGTGCGTTTTACTCGGGACTGAGCGCGATTCAGACCGGGCAGAACCGTGTCGACCAGGCCGCCGGCAAGATTGCCAGCGCCGCCACTTCCCAGCCTTCGGACGCGCAAAGTGATCGTTTGCGTTCGGTAGACGCCAATCAGGCCAGCAACTCGGCGAGCAACATGGTCGAGATGGCCCAAGGCAAGTTCCAGGTTGAACTGGGCGCCAAAGTCGCCAAGGCTTCCGACGAAATGCTCGGCACCTTGATCGATACTTACGCATAACCCCCCCTCTTATCGTGTGAGCTGGCTTCTCTGTGGGAGCTGGCTTGCCTGCGATAGCGTCACCTCGATCCTCCTGATACACCGCGGCGCCCGCATCGCAGGCAAGCCAGCTCCCACACTGATCTTCACCGCTCAATAATCTTTTCCCCCTGAATCGTCATGCGGCATTTCGCTGCAGGCCTTGCCGTGCCTGACGTTGACCTGCGTCATGACAAACGGCGTTTGCGCGACGCTTGACAAGGATTGGTCGTAAACGTATGTTTCAAACAACTGTTTGACCGCCACAACACATCCATGCGGTTGTTCATCCCAGATACATCAGCAGAGGTTTATCGCTATGCCTGACTACAAGGCCCCCTTGCGTGATATTCGCTTCGTTCGTGACGAACTGCTTGGCTATGAAGCGCACTATCAGAGCCTGCCGGCTTGCCAGGACGCTACCCCGGACATGGTTGACGCCATTCTCGAAGAAGGCGCCAAGTTCTGTGAGCAGGTACTGGCACCGCTGAACCGCGTGGGTGATATCGAAGGTTGCACCTGGAGCGAGTCAGGCGTTAAGACCCCTACCGGTTTCAAAGAAGCCTACAAACAGTTCGTTGAAGGCGGCTGGCCAAGCCTGGCCCACGACGTGGCGCACGGTGGCCAGGGCCTGCCGGAATCCCTGGGCCTGGCGGTCAGCGAAATGGTCGGCGAGGCCAACTGGTCGTGGGGCATGTACCCGGGCCTGTCCCATGGCGCGATGAACACCATTTCCGAGCACGGCACTCCCGAGCAGCAAGAGGCTTACCTGACCAAATTGGTGTCGGGCGAGTGGACCGGCACCATGTGCCTGACCGAACCGCACTGCGGCACCGACCTGGGCATGCTGCGCACCAAGGCCGAGCCTCAGGCTGATGGTTCCTACAAGGTTTCCGGTACCAAGATCTTCATCTCGGCCGGCGAACACGACATGGCCGACAACATCGTCCACATCGTGCTGGCTCGCCTGCCGGACGCACCGGCTGGCACCAAAGGCATTTCGCTGTTCATCGTTCCCAAGTTCGTACCAAACGCCGACGGTTCGATTGGCGAACGCAACGCGGTGTCCTGTGGTTCCCTGGAACACAAGATGGGTATCCACGGCAACGCCACCTGCGTGATGAACTTCGACGCGGCCACCGGTTTCCTGATCGGCCCGGCGAACAAAGGCCTGAACTGCATGTTCACCTTTATGAACACCGCTCGCCTGGGCACCGCGCTGCAAGGCCTGTCCCACGCTGAAATCGGCTTCCAGGGCGGCCTGAAATACGCTCGCGACCGCCTGCAAATGCGCTCCCTGACTGGCCCGAAAGCGCCGGACAAGGCCGCTGACCCGATCATCGTGCACCCTGACGTGCGCCGCATGCTGCTGACCATGAAAGCCTTCGCCGAAGGCAACCGCGCGATGGTGTACTTCACCGCCAAGCAGGTTGACGTGGTCAAGTACGGCACTGACGACGAAGCCAAGAAACAGGCTGACGCACTGCTGGCCTTCATGACCCCGATCGCCAAGGCGTTCATGACCGAAGTCGGTTTTGAATCCGCCAACCACGGCGTGCAAATCTACGGCGGCCACGGCTTCATCGCCGAGTGGGGCATGGAGCAGAACGTTCGCGACAGCCGCATTTCGATGCTGTACGAAGGCACCACCGGCATTCAGGCGCTCGACCTGCTGGGCCGCAAAGTGCTGATGACCCAGGGCGAAGCGCTGAAGGGCTTCACCAAGATCGTCCACAAGTTCTGCCAGGCCAACGAAGGCAACGAAGCCGTACAGGAATTCGTTGCACCGCTGGCGGCACTGAACAAAGAGTGGGGCGAGTTGACCATGAAGGTCGGCATGGCGGCCATGAAAGACCGCGAAGAAGTCGGTGCCGCTTCGGTGGATTACCTGATGTACTCCGGTTATGCCTGCCTGGCTTACTTCTGGGCCGACATGGCCCGCCTGGCCGCCGAGAAACTGGCTGCCGGCACCACCGAAGAAGGCTTCTACACCGCCAAGCTGCAGACTGCGCGCTTCTACTTCCAGCGCATCCTGCCGCGTACCCGCACCCACGTTGCAACCATGCTGTCGGGCGCCAACAACCTGATGGACATGAAAGAAGAGAACTTCGACCTGGGCTACTAAGCCTCGGCCAGTTCGCTTCAAAAGCCGCCGCTCCTTCGGGAGCGGCGGTTTTTTTTGCGCGATAAAAAACCACAGTACCGCACTCAGGGATTGCTCCGAGCGGCCGTTACAGTGATGGCAATGTGATACGCATCACATTGAATGTGCTTAACTGTGATCAGTGAAGGCACTGTGCCATCTTTTTTTGTGGGTCGGAGCTTTACCCTTGTCGCGCGCGTCTGCTGTACGTTTCAGTCATTTTTTACCTTCACTGCTTTTACTGCTGGCGGGGCTCTCGGCTGCGTATGTGAAGGATCTCAATGTGTTCTTCACTTCACTGTTCAATGTGCTGCCGACCCTCGTGCTGCTGCTGGGCGGTTCGTACTGCGCGGTCTACCGGCGCCAACGAGAGCTGTTCCTGATGATCACGGTGTACGTGGTCTATTTCCTGCTGGATACCCAGACCGATTACTACCGCGATAACGGTCGCGTGCGGGACGACGCGGCCGTGGTCTTCCATCTGTGTTGCCTGCTGTTACCGTTGCTGTTCGGCATCTACGCGGTCTGGCAAGAAAAAACCCACCTGTTTCGTGACTTCGTCGCACGCTGCGCGGTGCTGTTTGCGGTAGGCAGCGTGGCGCTTGCCCTTGAACAAAGTTTTCCCCATGCCTTGTTGAGCTGGTTGGCCGAAATTCGCTGGCCCGCCTTGCATGGCCGCTGGATGAGCCTGATCCAGCTGTCCTATCCGATGTTCCTGATTGGTTTTGTGACCCTGGCCGCGCAGTACTGGTATCAACCAAGACCGCTGCACGCCGCGCAGCTGGTAGGGTTGCTGGGGTTGTTCTGGATGTTGCCGCAGACGTTCATCCTGCCGTTCACCCTGAACATCATGTGCAGCCAGGTGATGCTGATGATCGCTGCCGGGGTGGCCCACGAGGCTTATCAAATGGCCTTCCGTGACGAGCTGACCGGGTTGCCGGGCCGCCGCGCGCTCAATGAGCGCATGCAACGCCTGGGGCGCAATTATGTGCTGGCCATGGGCGACGTCGATCACTTCAAGCGTTTCAACGATACCCATGGCCACGACGTGGGCGACCAGGTACTGCGCCTGGTGGCCAGCAAGCTGTCCAAGGTCAACGGCGGCGGCCGGGCCTACCGCTATGGCGGTGAGGAATTTGCCGTGGTATTCGCCGGCAAGACCCTGGATGAATGCCTGCCGCACCTGGAAGAGATCCGCGAAATCATCGCCAACTACGACATCAAACTGCGTAACCCGGACCGTCCCCACGACGACCAGCAGGGGCGCCAGCGTCGTGTGGGCAATGGCGCTTCCAGCGTGTCGGTGACCGTCAGCATCGGCGTGGCCGAACGCCAGGCCGAGCAGCGCAGCCCTGAAGAAGTGCTCAAATCCGCCGACCAGGCGCTGTACAACGCCAAGGGTGCGGGGCGTAACTGCGTGGTCGCTGCGGGGCAGACCCGCCGCGGCGCGGTCCGCATGGACAGCGCTGCCGGTTGAGTGATGGTGGTGTATTCAGCGGCCCTACAGTGATTGTCCGGTGGGCCGTGCGGCAGTAGGTTGAAGGCATCTGCTGCCGGAGACATTGCCATGCCTGACTATAAAGCTCCCCTGCGCGACATGCGCTTTCTGATCGATCACGTCTTTGACTTCCACGGCCACTACGCCGCGCTGGGTGCAAGCGATGCCAGCCCGGACATGGTCGGCGCGATCCTCGAGGAAGGTGCGAAGTTCTGCGAAAACGTCCTGGCGCCGTTGAACCGCTCCGGCGATGAAGAAGGCTGCCATTTCGACAACGGTGTGGTGACCACGCCCAAGGGCTTCAAGGAAGCCTTCGCGCAGTACGTGGAAGGCGGCTGGCACGGTTTGGCGGCTGACCCGGCCTACGGCGGGCAGGGCTTGCCAATGTCCCTGGGCCTGGTGCTCGCGGAGATGATCTCCTCCAGCAATACGTCCTGGGGCATGTACCCCGGCCTGACCCACGGTGCGATGTCGGCGATCCGTGCCCACGGCACTGAAGAGCAGAAAAACACCTACCTGAGCAAACTCACCGCGGGCCAGTGGACCGGCACCATGTGCCTGACCGAAGCCCATTGCGGCACCGACCTGGGCCTGATCAAGACCCGCGCCGTCCCGCAGGCCGACGGCAGTTATGCCGTCACCGGCAGCAAGATTTTCATCTCGGCCGGCGAGCATGACATGAGTGACAACATCATCCACCTGGTGCTGGCCAAGCTGCCGGATGCGCCGGCCGGCACCAAGGGAATCTCGCTGTTTATCGTGCCCAAGTTCCATGCCGACTCGGGCGAGCGCAACACGATGAGTTGCGGCTCCATCGAGCACAAGATGGGCATCAAGGCGTCGGCCACCTGCGTGCTGAACTTCGATGGCGCCCGGGGTTTCCTGATTGGTGAGGCGAACAAGGGCCTCAACTGCATGTTCACCATGATGAACCATGCGCGCCTGGGCACCGGCATGCAGGGCCTTTGCCTGGGGGAAGCGAGCTTCCAGGGTGCGATCAAGTACGCCAACGACCGCTTGCAGATGCGCTCGCTGACCGGCGCCAAGGCACCCGAAAAAGCCGCTGATCCGATCATCGTCCACCCGGATGTGCGGCGCATGTTGCTGACCATGAAAGCCTTCAACGAGGGCAACCGGGCGTTGACCTACTTCTCCGCGCAGTTACTCGATACCGCGCACTTGAGCGGCGACGAAAGTCAGCGCCAGGAAGCTGAAGACCTGTTGGCCTTCCTTACGCCGATCTGCAAAGCCTTCATGACCGAAACCGGGCTGGAGGTGACGAACCACGGCATGCAAGTGTTCGGCGGCCATGGCTTCATTCGTGAGTGGGGCATGGAGCAGCTGGTGCGGGATTGCCGGATTGCGCCGATCTATGAAGGGACCAACGGCATCCAGGCCCTGGATTTGCTCGGGCGCAAGGTGCTCGGCAGCCAGGGCAAGCTGCTGCGCGGCTTTACCAAAATCGTCCACAAGTTTTGCGCGGCCAACGCCGAACATCCGCAACTCAAGGCCCATGTGGCTCAGCTCAACCAGTTGAATCAGCAGTGGGGTGAGCTGACGGTCAAGGTAGGCATGGCAGCCATGAAAAACCCGGATGAAGTCGGCGCTGCAGCCCTGGATTACCTGATGTACAGCGGCTACATCATCCTTGCCTACTTGTGGCTGCGCATGGCGCTGGTGGCGCAGGAGCAGTTGGACAGCGGTAGCGGTGATGCCGATTACGCCCGAGGCAAGCTGGCGACCTGCGAGTTCTACTTCAAGCGCCTGCTACCGCGCACGGCCGCGCACCGGGCGGCGGTGGAGGCGGGCAGTGAGTGCCTGATGAGTCTGCCGGCGGAGCTGTTTGCGCTTTAGTGACCGTAAAATACTTGTTGGTCACAAGCAGACCCTATGTGTCACAAAAGTTGTTCGGTTACACTCGGGGTCTGTAAAACCGACCCCACCCGAATAACGTTAAAGTTCTCACGAGGTTTGCCATGGCTGACTACAAAGCGCCGCTGCGCGATATGCGCTTCGTCCTCAACGAAGTTTTCGAGGTCGCCAAACTCTGGGCCCAACTGCCCGCGCTGGCAGAAACCGTCGACGCCGAGACCGTTGAGGCAATCCTCGAAGAAGCCGGCAAAGTCACCTCCAAGACCGTCGCCCCGCTCAGCCGCGGCGGCGACGAAGAAGGCTGCCGCTGGGAGAATGGCGCGGTCTTCACCCCGGCTGGCTTCAAGGACGCCTACAAAACCTACGCTGAAGGCGGTTGGGTAGGTGTTGGCGGCGACCCGGCGTACGGCGGCATGGGCATGCCCAAGGCGGTGTCGGCCCAGGTGGAAGAGATGATCAACTCCTCGGGCCTGGCCTTCGGCCTGTACCCGATGCTGACCTCCGGCGCCTGCGTGTCGATCAACACCCACGCCAGTGAAGAGCTCAAGGCCACTTACCTGCCGAATATGTACTCCGGCGTGTGGGCCGGTTCCATGTGCCTGACCGAACCTCATGCCGGCACTGACCTGGGGATAATTCGGACCAAGGCCGAGCCTCAGGCAGACGGTTCCTACAAGGTCAGCGGCACCAAGATCTTCATCACCGGTGGCGAACACGACCTCACCGAGAACATCATCCACCTGGTGCTGGCCAAGCTGCCGGACGCACCGGCGGGTCCCAAGGGTATTTCGCTGTTCCTGGTACCCAAGTTCATGGTCAATGCCGACGGCAGCCTGGGGGCGCGCAATCCGGTGACCTGCGGCTCCATTGAACACAAGATGGGCATCCAGGCGTCTGCGACCTGCGTGATGAACTTCGACGAAGCCGTGGGCTACCTGGTGGGCGAGCCGAACCGTGGCCTGGCCGCGATGTTCACCATGATGAACTACGAGCGCCTGGGTGTGGGCATCCAGGGCCTGGCCTCCGGTGAGCGCTCTTATCAGAACGCTATCGAATATGCGCGCGACCGCCTGCAAAGCCGTTCGCCAACCGGTCCGAAAGCCAAGGACAAGGTCGCTGACCCAATCATCGTCCACCCGGACGTGCGGCGCATGCTGCTGACCATGAAAGCCTCGAACGAAGGTGGCCGTGCGTTCTCCACCTATGTGGCGATGCAGCTCGACACCGCCAAGTTCAGCGAAGACGCCACCGTCCGCAAACGCGCGGACGATCTGGTTGCTCTGCTGACCCCGGTTGCCAAGGCGTTCCTGACCGACCTGGGCCTGGAAACCACCGTGCACGGCCAGCAGATTTTCGGCGGCCACGGCTACATTCGCGAATGGGGCCAGGAGCAACTGGTGCGTGATGTGCGCATCACCCAGATCTACGAAGGCACCAACGGCATTCAGGCCCTGGACCTGGTGGGACGCAAGATCGTCGGCAGCGGTGGGGCGTTCTACAAGCTGTTCGCTGATGAGATCCGCCATTTCACCGCCACTGCCGGCGCCGAACTGGCCGAATTCACCAAGCCGCTGAACGCGGCCGTGGATGACCTGGACGAACTGACCGCCTGGCTGCTGGACCGCGCCAAATCCAACCCGAATGAAATCGGCGCGGCATCCGTGGAATACCTGCACGCGTTCGGCTACATGGCTTATGCCTACATGTGGGCCCTGATGGCCAAGGCGGCTCTGGGTAAAGAGGCTCAGGAAGACTTCTACGCGAGCAAGCTGGGCACCGCGCGTTTCTACTTTGCGCGCTTGCTGCCGCGGATCGCGTCCCTCAGCGCCTCGGTAAAAGCCGGTAGCGAATCGCTGTTCTTGCTGGATGAAGCACTGTTCTAAGGACTTGGAGGGCGTGTAAGCATTCTCTTACATGACGTGCTGCTATTCGTCCTCTATCGCCAAATTGGATCCACGGATAATCTACTTCACATGGACGTCGCGCAGGAAGCGCAAAGCAACAACACGGACACGTAGGATTCTGCCAGGAAGGCGGAGTGAAATGGATGTCAGGGAAACAGTCTGCAAAGCCCCGCTTCGGCGGGGTTTTCTTTTGCCTGCGAAAAAGTCAGGCGGGCGCGTTCATCACGTCTTCCAGCAGCGTGCGCAACAATTCCAGCGTCGCCTGCTGGCGCTGCACATCCCGGCACACCAACCCCACTTTCAACGGCACCCGTGGTTCGCTCAGGGGTTTCCACAGCAACGCCTTGCTGTTGTGTTCATCCTGGGAGCGTCCGGGAAGCACCGTCGCCAGCTTGGTATGGGGCAGGCTGTCGAGAATCCCCGCCATCGTATTCAACTCGGCCTGCACTTGCGGGCGTCGGCCCAGGTTGGCCAATTGACCTTGCCATATCTGGCGCACCTGAAACTCCTCCCCCAGCAGCAACATGGGTAACTCGGCGGCTTGCTTCAGGGAGACTTTCTTGAATTCCCGCAGCGGGTGATCAGCCGGGATGACCACCTTCAGTTCATCTTCATACAGCAGCACGCCGTGCAGCCCCGGCTGGCGTGGCGGCAGGTAGCTGATGCCGATATCCAGCGAGCCGTTGAGCAGCCGGCGTTCGATTTCCATCCCGGTCAGCTCGTAGATCTGTACGACCAGGTGCGGCTGGGCCTTGCGCACCCGTTCGAGCATCTGCGGCACCAGGCTGGTGTGCACGGTTTGCAGCACGCCGATCGCCAAGGTGCGCAGTGCCTGGCCCTTGAAGTTGCGCAGTGCTTCCACCGCGTGCTGCATACCGTCGAGCAAGGGCAGGGCGTGGTTATACAAAGTGTGGGCGGCGAGGGTCGGCAGCAGGCGCTTGCTGCTGCGTTCGAACAGGCTCACATCAAGGTTTTGCTCGAGCTGGCGAATCTGCTGCGATAAAGCTGGCTGGGAGATCGACAGGCGCTCCGCTGCCCGCCCCACATGGCCTTCTTCGTACACCGCGACGAAATAACGCAGTTGCTTGAAATCCATAAGTAATGCTTATCGAAAATGCTGGAAAATCGAAATGGCCGAGTGCCCCCAAGGCGCCTAGTCTAGCGCCTATTCACAGGGCTTACAGGGCCGGAAAGCACGATGAGTAGTGTTTATGTTGACGGTGTTTGCATAGGCAAGGCAAAAAACCTCCGCCATGGGTTTATCGGTAATACCGACCAAGGTGCGATTGCCAAAGGGGTTCATCCATGAACCTGTTCAACCTGCGTCGCCCCGCCCCCAGCCTGGATGATCTGATCCTCGAGGCAAAGACCCCGGCTCTGCGAGACGATCTTTCCAGCGACTGCCTGATGCCCAGTGTGGCCCGCCCGCCCCAGGTGTTTGTACGCGGCCAGGGCTCCTGGCTGTGGGACAGCGAAGACCGCGCCTATCTCGACTTCAGCCAGGGTGGCGGCGCCAACAGCCTGGGCCATAGCCCACAGGCAGTGACCAAGGCGCTGGCCGATCAGGCCCAATCGCTGATCAATCCCGGTAACAGCCTGCACAACCGCGTTCAACTGAACCTCGCCGACCGCCTGTGCCATCGCACCGGCAGCGACCAGGCCTACCTGCTCAACAGCGGCGCCGAAGCCTGCGAAGCGGCTATCAAGCTGGCGCGCAAATGGGGCCAACTGCACCGTGGTGGCGCCTATCGCATCATCACCGCGAGCAACGGGTGCCATGGCCGCAGCTTTGCCGCGATGTCGGCCTCGGCAGCCGCCAGTGAAAACCGTTTTGAGCCCCAGTTGCCAGGCTTCAGCCACGTGCCGTTCAACGACCTGCCGGCGCTGCACGCGGCGGTGGATGCGCAAACCGTGGCAATCATGCTGGAACCGATCCAGAACGATGCCGGCGTCATTCCCGCGACCGAGCATTACCTCAAGGGTGTCGAACGCCTGTGCCGTGAACTGGGAATCCTGTTGATCCTCGATGAAGTGCAAACCGGCACCGGCCGTTGTGGCACGTTGCTCGCCGAACAGTACTATGGCGTTCGCGCCGACATCATCACCCTGGGCAAGGGCTTGGGGGGCGGTGTGCCGCTGGCGGCGTTGCTGGCACGGGGCAAAGCGTGTTGTTTTGAGCTGGGTGAGCTGGAAGGCACCCACCACGGCAACGCGCTGATGGCTTCCGCCGGTGTGGCGGTGCTTGATACGGTGCTGAACCACGGATTTCTTGAACACGTCTGCGAGGTCGGCACTTACCTGGGTGAAGGGCTTGCCCGCCTGGCGCATCGCTATGACCAGGGTGAACTGCGCGGCCAGGGCCTGATGTGGGGACTGACTCTGTCGGAGGATTCGGCAGATGCGGTGGTAAACGCCGCGCTCAGTGAAGGCCTGATCCTGAGCGCGCCGCAACCCGATTGCCTGCGCTTCACCCCGGCGCTCACATTGAGCAAAAGCAACGTCGACGAAATGCTCCTGCGTCTGGCCCGTGCCTTCTCCCGGGTGCGCACTGCACAGCTGCAATGCCGCAAGGGCATTGCCGTTTAAGCCCCATATTTCCTGAACCGTCTCGCGGTATACGCGGCGCCTCCAGCCTGATTCTTTTGGCTGGGGGCGTTTTTTTGTCCGCGAATTAGACGATGGCTGAGTGCCAGATCCCACTGAACCCCTACCAACGGCCAAGGTCGATTAGCTTGTACGGCTCACACGAGCCGATTTTCTGGAGCTGAACCCATGGATATCATTCGCATCATCATCGCCATTCTGCTGCCGCCACTGGGTGTGTTCCTGCAAGTGGGTTTCGCTGGCGCGTTCTGGCTGAACATCCTGCTGACCTTGTGCGGTTACATTCCCGGCATCGTGCACGCGGTGTACATCATCGCCAAACGCTAAAAGACCTCAGCCTTTCGCGATCAGCCGTGAGTTGCGCTCATTGCGAAAGGCCAGTTGCTCGATGGTCTGGGTGGCGTGCTCCGCTTCTTCGCGGGCCTGGAGGATCATGCCGTGGTGCTCCGATTTGCTGCACACCGGGTCAGCATTGCTGGCATCCCCGGTCAGCATGAACGCCTGGCAGCGGCACCCACCGAAGTCCTTTTCCTTCTCGTCACATGAACGGCACGGCTCGGGCATCCAGTCGTAGCCGCGAAAGCGGTTGAAGCCAAACGAGTCGTACCAGATGTGTTGCATGCTGTGGTCGCGCACATTGGGAAATTGCACCGGCATCTGTCGGGCGCCGTGGCACGGCAGGGCAGTACCGTCCGGCGTTACTGTCAGAAAGATGCTGCCCCAGCCATTCATGCAGGCTTTCGGGCGTTCCTCGTAGTAATCCGGCGTGACGAATATCAGCTTGCACGGGTGGCCTTCGGCTTCGAGCTTGGCGCGGTATTCGTTGGTGATGCGTTCGGCGCGCACCAGCTGTTCCTGGGTCGGCAACAGGCCGACCCGATTGAGCTGGGCCCAGCCGTAGAACTGGCAGGTGGCAAGCTCGACAAAGTCCGCTTCCAGGGCAATGCACAGCTCAATGATGCGGTCGATCTTGTCGATATTGTGCCGATGGGTGACGAAGTTCAGCACCATCGGGTAGCCATGGGCTTTCACTGCCCGGGCCATTTCGAGTTTTTGTGCGAAGGCTTTTTTCGAGCCGGCCAGCAAGTTGTTCACTTGCTCGTCACTGGCCTGGAAACTGATCTGGATATGGTCCAGGCCGGCCTTCTTGAAGTCGCTGATCTTCTGCTCGGTGAGGCCGATGCCGGAGGTGATCAGGTTGGTATAGAAACCCTGCTTGCGCGCCTCGGCGATCAGTTCGGCGAGGTCCTGGCGCACCAGCGGCTCACCGCCGGAAAACCCCAGTTGCGCAGCGCCCATTTCCCGGGCTTCACGAAATACCTTGATCCACTGTTCCGTGCTCAGTTCCTTGCCCTGCTCGGCAAAATCCAGCGGATTGGAGCAGTACGGGCATTGCAGCGGGCAGCGGTAGGTCAGCTCGGCCAGCAACCAGAGCGGCAGGCCGATTTCCGGCTTGGGTGGCAGGTCAGGCAAGTTCGATCCAGTGCTGAGCACGGGCAACCTCCATGAATTGCTCGATGTCTTCACCGAGCTCGGGCACGCCAGGGAACTGCTTGTCCAACTCGGCGATGATTGCGCTGACATCGCGCTCGCCGTCGATCAAGCCACCGATCAACGCGGCGCTGTCGTTGAGCTTGATCATGCCTTCCGGGTACAGCAGCACATGGCCTTTTTGCGCCGGTTCGTACTGGAAACGATAGCCCTGGCGCCAGGTCGGTTTTTTACTGCGATCGAAGCTCATAGGGTGATCCCCTTATGCCATACACGCTGATCGGTCACGCTGTGATACGGCGGGCGTTTCAGTTCATAAGCCATGCTCATTGCATCGAGCATGCTCCAAAGAATGTCCAGTTTGAACTGAAGAATTTCCAGCATGCGCTCCTGGCCTTCGCGGGTGGTGTAGTGCTGCAGGGTGATGGCCAGACCGTGCTCCACATCCCGGCGAGCCTGGCCCAGGCGGGTGCGGAAATACTCATAGCCGGCCGGGTCGATCCATGGGTAATGCTGGGGCCAGCTGTCGAGGCGCGACTGGTGGATCTGCGGGGCGAACAACTCGGTCAGGGAACTGCTGGCGGCTTCCTGCCAGCTGGCCCGGCGGGCGAAGTTGACGTAGGCGTCTACCGCAAATCGTACGCCCGGCAGTACCAACTCCTGGGAGCGCAGTTGATCCGGGTCGAGGCCGACGGCCTGTCCCAGGCGCAACCAGGCTTCAATGCCGCCGTCTTCGCCGGGAGCGCCGTCGTGATCCAGCAGGCGCTGGATCCACTCACGACGAATCTCCCGGTCCGGGCAGTTGGCCAGGATCGCGGCGTCCTTGAGGGGAATGTTCACCTGGTAATAAAAACGGTTGGCGACCCAGCCCTGGATCTGCTCGCGGGTGGCGCGGCCTTCGTACATCGCCACGTGATACGGGTGATGGATATGGTAGAAGGCGCCCTTGGCGCGCAGGGCCTGTTCGAACTCGGCGGTGGTCAGCGGTGTGTCAGTCATTTGGCTCGCTCCTACAATTCAATGCTCATGCCGTCGTACGCCACTTCCACATTGCGTCGCAGCAGCTCGGCTCGCTCGGGCGAGTCTTCATCCAGGATCGGGTTGGTGTTGTTGATGTGGATAAGCACCTTGCGCTGCTTGGGCAACTGCTCCAGCACTTCCAGCATGCCGCCGGGGCCGTTTTGTGCCAGGTGGCCCATCTCGCGACCGGTGCGGGTGCCGACGCCACGGCGCTGCATTTCGTCGTCGTCCCACATCGTGCCGTCCACCAGCAGGCAATCGCTGCCGGCCATGATTTCCAGCAACGGTGCGTCAACCTTGCCCAGGCCCGGCGCATAGAACAGCTTGCCGCCGGTGCGCAGGTCTTCGACGATCAGGCCGATGTTGTCGCCCGGGTGTGGGTCGAATCGGTGAGGTGAGTAGGGCGGTGCCGCGCTGCGCAGGGGCAATGGTGTGAAGCGCAGGTTGGGGCAGGCGGGGATCGTGAAGCTGGCGTCCAGCTCGATGCGGTTCCAGGCCAGGCCGCCGTTCCAGTGGGTCAGCATGGTGAACAGCGGGAAGCCGGTGCTCAGGTCTTCATGGACCATGTCGGTGCACCACACCTGGTGCGGACAGCCTTCGCGCAGGCTGAGCAGGCCGGTGGTGTGGTCGATCTGGCTGTCCATCAGGATGATCGCGCTGATGCCGGTATCCCGCAGCGCGCGGCCCGGTTGCATCGGGGCGAAGCCTTGAAGCTGGGCGCGGATATCTGGCGAGGCGTTGCACAGCACCCAGTTCACGCCGTCATCGGAAATCGCGATGGACGACTGGGTACGCGCCTCGGCCCGCAGGCTACCGTCGCGAAAACCTGCACAGTTCACGCAGTTGCAGTTCCATTGCGGGAAACCACCGCCCGCGGCGGAACCTAGAATCTGGACAAACATGGCCGCTCCATTACACACAACTCAAAAATAAAAACGCCCCGGGCGAGCCGAGGCGTTGCATTGCGATACAAAGCCAATCAGCGGCTGGCAAAGTACATGGTGACTTCAAAGCCGATACGCAGATCAGTGTAAGCAGGTTTGGACCAGGTCATGTTCTTACTCCTACGAAGGGAAGGGACGTTTACTACCAAGTAATACATATAGTCCACCTCCAAGCGGAGATGTTCAGATGTGTGCATGTGAATGTTACGTACTTCTTTTGAAGATAGCGCTGTCCTGCGGGAAAAAGCCTTTTACCGAAGCGGCAATGATCAGCCAGATCGTTGCCAGGAGCCGGCGGCACAAGCGCCATTGGCCACACAGCGCCATCCGCCTGCAGCAGCATCGAGTTGCTGTGCAGCTACCATTAAATCCTCGCGGGTGCGGGTCTGGATGAAATCTTGCAGCTGCTGGATGTAATCCGACGGGTGGCCTGCCAAGTGCGCGTGCCAGAGCAGTTCAGCGGCTTGGGAAGTGGGTAGGGCGTCGAGGGAAAATTGCCGGGCCAGATCGTTCGGCAGTTCGCTGGCGTTGATCAGCGCGGGCAGTTGCTTCAGGAACGCCTGCAGGTGATCAAGTATTTGCGCAAGAGACGCGCTTGGGGATTGCACCCCAAACAGCAGGCCGGTTTGCCCGTTGTACTGTCGGATGCCGCTGAACACCGCGTAGCCCAATTGAAGCTCAACACGCAGTTGCTGGTAGAACGGCGCTTGCACCAGATGTGCGAGGAGGCGCCAGCAAGCCTCGTCCGCCAGGGAGCGTGTGGGTGTCGGGCAGAACAGCAGCAACGCGGCGTCGCTGGAATCGGTCCTGACTTCGTGCCAACGATGCTGGCTGCTGATTGACGGCAGTTCGCTGATAGCCGCTTGGGGTTGGCCGGGCAGTTTCCCGGCTGCACTTTTTATCGCCGTCTCGCAGGCGGCGGGCAGTCCCACGGCAAGCCCTTGCCAGCGAGCGGTTGACCATCGGTCTTGCCCAGCAACCTGCTGTGCAGCTGGGATGTCGGCGCAATACTCGGGTAATGCCTTGAGCAACTGTCGGATCGCCATTGCCGGTGCCGGGAACGATGACGCTCCGGCATTTTCGTCGAGGCGGGTCAGCTCACGGGCCACTTCCTCCAATATCGCGGGCATGGGTTCGTGCAGCCCTAGCATCTTCAGCTGGCAGTGACCGCCGATTGTCTCGAAAGACAACTGGACGCCAGCCTGGCTGGCGTTCTCACGCAGCCGTGGGAAAAGCTCTGCATCCAGCGGCGAATCCAGATGCCAGCGCAGGTAGAGCGCACCTTCATCTGTGTCGCCTGGCAAGGCCTGGCTGAAGGTCAGCGCCGAAAGATCCTTCCGTCCACGGGAGCGATCCTGGGCGAACGTACGCAGGCCGCGATGGGCGCTGGTTTGCCCGCGAATCAGCCCCGGGCGCTCTTCCCTGGCTGCCGGCTGCAGGAACGGATTGGTGGGCGGCAGTTGCCAGGCGTGCCGGGACGGCGGCAATTGCAGCGAGTCCAGCAGGGTCTTGAGGGAGCTGGCGCTCTGCTCGGACAGGACCAGTTCCTTGTCCTGCCGGGCCAATGCCAGGGCACCACTGACCTGTTGTTTGCGAGCAAGCAGCAAGGCGTGCTCTTCCCGCAGGGGCGCCCAGTCACTGTGTGCGAAAAAGCTCAGCCAGTCGTGCAGCAGTTCTTCGATCAGTGTCGTCTGCTGCGCACCCTGAGTGTCCAGGGTGAACTTGATATCCAACAACGCCTGTCCGGCAAATTGATACAGCGCCGTTGCGTTAATGGCACTGACTAACTGCCGCGACTGCAACTCGGCGAGCAACCCGCCGGGCGCCGAAGTGTTCAGCCACAGGCAGAGGAAATCCAGCGCCTCAGGGGAAGCCTCGCTTGCCACCACCTGATGCCAGTGGTGTTCATCGGTGTGTTGATAAGTACGTTGATTGCCGGCCAGCAACGCTGGCGCCGGCGTCTGTCGTCGCAGAGGTGCAGTCTTCAGCGCAGCGCCAAACTGATGCGCCAATGCCTCCAGCTCCACCAGCGACTGAGGGCCCGCAAGGCTCAAGGTCATCTGCCCGGAATGATAGAAACCTTCATAAAAATCCCGCAACGCCTGCTGAAAATCCTCACGCTCTACCGCCAAGCTATCCCGGTTGCCCGCATGAAACGCGCGCAACGGATGACCCGCCGCAACACCTCCCAGCAACGCTTGTTGCTGTTGCGCCGTGGCATCTTGCGACCAGGCAATAAACTCCGCCTGCAATACTTCGCGCTCACGCAACTGGTCTTCCAGGGCCAGGCGCGGATGGGCGAGCATGTCCCCCAGGCGCTCCAGTGCGGCTTCAAATGCCGAAACAGGCACCTCAAAGAAAAAGTCGGTAGTGCGCTCGCGGGTGCTGGCATTCACCTGTCCACCCTGGCGCTGGACGTAGGCCATCAGCCCTTCGCTTGCAGGAAAACGCTCGGTGCCCAGGAACAATAAATGCTCAAGAAAATGCGCCAGTCCCGGCCACGCCAGGGGCACATCGTGGCTGCCCGCTGCAACGCGCAAGGCAGCCGCGGCGCGCTTCAAGCGCGGCGCATGATGCAAGGAAACCCGCAGGCCGCTGGCCAGGGTCAATTGAAGGTGATGAGGGTGGGCCGGCGCAGGCATGAGCACTTCCGAAACGTAGGAAGTGCCTATGCTAGCGCAAAGCAGCCGGGATCAGTGCTTGTGCAACGCCCCATAAAGCTCGGGACGACGGTCCAGCAGGTAGCGATTGGCCGCGCGTGAGTCGACCATCAACTGTCGATCGAGTGTGCCCACGATCAGCGCTTCATCCAGACCGGCCTGGGCAATCCGCTGGCCATCCGGCGCGGCGATGCTGCTTTGCCCGCAATACTGGATCTCGCCTTCCTGCCCGCAGTAATTGGCGTAGGCCACATAACACTGGTTTTCAAACGCCCGCGCCCGCACGGTCACATCGGCGACGAAATCGAAGGGCACCATATTGGCCGTCGGCACCAGGATCAACTCCGCCCCGGCCAGCGCCAGGCGCCGGGTGTTCTCCGGGAATTCCAGGTCATAGCAAATCAGGAAACCCAGCTTCCAGCCGTTCAATTCCACCAGCGGAAAATCATCGTCCCCGGCGCTGAACATCGAGTTGTCGAGGTCGCCAAACAGGTGGGTCTTGCGGTAGTTGCACAGGCGTTGGCCGTTGGCGTCTATCAACTGCACGGCGTTGTAGATCTGCCCGTCTGCACCGCGCTCCGGATAGCCATACAGAATCGCCACGCCCGAGTTTTTCGCCAGCGCGGCGATGGACTGTGCGGATGGGCCGTCCTGGGTTTCAGCCAGGGCGCCGACCGCTTCCACGCCGATGTTATAGCCGGTGAGAAACATCTCCGGCAGTACCAGCAGGTCGGCGTCGGTGGCCTCTTGCGCCAACTGATGCAGGCGCTTGAGATTACCGGCCACGTCCAGCGGCAAAGGTGGGCATTGATACAGGGCAACACGCATGGGCAACTCCTTACTCGGGCAGTGCGATCGGCCCGATCTCGTCGAACACATCCCCCGGCCCCGGGTTCTGCGGGTGAGTGCTGCCACCGAAGTGAGTCATGATGCCCCACACCGCGTTCAGCGAGGTTTGCACGGCGCCTTCAACCCACGCCGGGGTCCAGGACACGTCGTCACCGGCGATGAAAATACCGCGTTGCTCCGCCGGCATGTCCTTCTGCATGAAGTGCGCGTACATCCGTTGGTTGTAGCGATAGTGACCGGGAAGTGCGCCTTTGAAAGCGCCGAGGAAATGCGGGTCGGCTTCCCATGACACGGTGATCGGGTCGCCGATGATCCGCGCGGCGATGTCGACTTTCGGGTAGATCTTCTTCAGCGCATCCAGAGCCAGCTTCACGCGTTTCTCGATGGGTTGCGGAAGCATTTTCAGCGCATCGCTCATCCAGGAGTAGGACAGGCAAATCACCCCCGGCTTGTCGTCACCGTTGTCGAACAGATAGGTGCCGCGGGTCAGGCGATCCGTCAGCGTCATGCTCATCAGGTCGCGGCCGGTTTCCGGATCCTTGTCCTTCCAGAATGGCCGGTCGACCATCACGAAGGTCTTCGACGACTGCATGTAGCGGGTGCGGTCCAGGGCCATCCACATCTTTTGCGAGAACAGGGTTTCGTCGCACTCGATCTGGGTGGTCAGCAGCCAGCTCTGGCAGGTGGTCAGCACGGCGGCGTATTCGCGGGTGTCACCGTAGTTGTCGGTGACGGCGAAACGGCCGTCCGGGGCGTGGGCAATGCGCTTGACCCCGGCCCGTGGCGCACCGTTGTGCAGGGAACTGAGGCTGGTGCCTTCGGGCCAGTGGGCGCAACGCTCCGGCACATGGCGCCAGATACCCATGGGCACTTGGGCGACGCCGCCGACCACCAGATGCTGGTGATCGTCGCAGTTGGTCATCACCACGCGGAAGATTTCCAGCATCGAGTTGGGGAAGTCCGAGTCCCAGCCGCCGGTGCCGAAACCGACCTGGCCGAACACTTCGCGGTGATGAAAGGACAACTTGGCGAACGCTTTGGAGGTCGCCACGAAGTCGTAGAAGGTGCGGTCGTCCCACAACGGAACCAGCGTATTCCACAGCTCTTTCAGGCGCGGTACGTCACGGTCGCGGATGGCTTGCTGGATATCGGCGAACTGCGAGCCGGCTTCCAGGGCGTCGGCCCAGGCGTCAGCCACTTCCTGGAACAGTGCAGGAAGGTCAGCGAGTTTCTGTGCGTAGTGCGTCTGGCCTTCGAGGTCGATGACCGTGCTGCCGGAAGCCGGCGTCAGCGGGTTGGGGAAGGGTTTGGTCTCCAGCCCGAGCTTGTCCACATAGTGGTAGAACGCGGTGGAGGACACCGGGAAGCGCATGCCACCCAGTTCCGCAATGATGCCTTCGGCGCCTTCAAACGCCTGGGAGCGCAGGCGGCCACCCATTTTCGAGGCTTCATACACCACGGGTTTAAGGCCCAGCTTCATCAGCTCATAGGCGGCTACCAGCCCGGCAATCCCGGCGCCGACGATCGCCACTTCGGCGCCGTGGTTGGCCGCCGGAATGCTGCCCAGGCCCGCCGGATGCTCGATCCAGTCATCAAAGGCAAACGGGAAGTCCGGGCCAAAGATGGTGATCGGCTTTTTACCGGTAGCGGGGTGGCGATTGGTCTTGCTGATGGTGCTGGAAGGAATGCTCATGGCTGACCTTGCTGGCGGCTCGGCGGGGCGCGACCCGCTGAGTATAGGAAAAGATGGCAGCCATTCTAGGGAGCGTAGCGTTCGTTAATAAGACGCAATGTGTCGTCGGATTGAATTGTTTTTAGTCAGAGTGACGAGCTTGCTGGTCAGATTGGTTGGCCGCGATCCAGTTTGTTACTGAGGATGATCGAGGTGGTGGTCTTCTCCACGCCATCGACGCTGCCGATCTGGTCCAGCAGTTGATCCAGCTGTTCCGGCGAATCGGTGCGCAGCCAGGCCACGTAATCGAACTCGCCGCTTACCGCACATAACTGCTGAACCTGCGCCATGGCACTGATCCGGCGCAGCACTTCCTTGCCGGAGCGCGGTTGCACGGTGATCCCCACGTAGGCCTGCAAACCACCGTCCACCACCCGCTGGCTGAGGCGCACGCCATAGCCGGTAATCACCTGGGTTTTTTCCAGGCGCGCCAGGCGTGAGGTGACGGTGGTGCGCGCGATGCCCAGTTGCCGGGCAAGCATGGCCACGCTTTCACGCGCGTTGATCTGCAAGGCGGCGATCAACTGGCGATCGATTTCATCGAGGACGGGAGGGTGAGAGGCGGACAAGGTGTTCTCCGGCGCGGGCATCAATGGGCGAGCATGTTACAGGCTCGGTCCTGGCGATACTGCCCGCCCCGCCGGGAATTTATTTTCGCCGCTGATCGAACACATTATTTTGTGCCAGATTGTGAAAAGTAACTGTTTGGTACATTATTTTGCGTTAGGTATACAGGAAGGACGTTTGCGCGATGAATAACTTTGGGGCTGCCACCGGCAGCAGATGGTTGCTGGTTGGGCTGGGCCTGCTGATCGCCTTGATCGGCCTGGGTTTGGCAGGCGGTGGCGGTTACCTCGTAATGTTGGGCGGCAGTTGGTATTTCCTGCTGATGGGCCTGGCGATGCTGGTCTCTGGTGTGCTGATCGCCAAGCGCCGGCCTCAGGGAGCATGGCTGTACGCCGTGGCATTGGTGCTGACTGCGATCTGGGCGGTGTGGGATACCGGTCTGGAATACTGGCCGTTGGTTTCGCGAGTCCTGACCTTCGCCGTCATCGGCCTGGTAGTCGCGCTGATTTATCCACAGCTCGCCCGCGCTTCCGGATCGACACCCGGGCGCGGCGCCTATGGCGTTGCCGGGCTGCTGGGCCTGGGCGTGGTCGCCACCCTGGCGTACATGTTTGTACCGACCCACGTGGTCAAGGCCAGCAGTGAGCCTGCGGTGACTGCGGTAACGCCGGGCACCGAGCAAAAAGACTGGGCCCACTGGGGCAACACCACCGCCGGCAATCGGTTTGCCGCGCTGGACCAGATCAACAAAGGCAACATCGACAAGTTGCAGGTGGCCTGGACCTTCCACACCGGCGATATCCCCGAGAGCAATGGCGCCGGTGCCGAAGACCAGAACACCCCGCTGCAGATCGGTGACAGCGTTTACGTGTGCACCGCCTACGGCAAAGTGTTTTCCCTGGACGCCGATACCGGTGCCCAACGCTGGAAATTCGACCCCCAGGGCAGCGGCCCCAACTGGCAGCGTTGCCGTGGCCTGGGGTATTTCGACAGCAGTGCCAGCGAGCAACCCGCCGGCGCCAAAGCCTGTGTGAAACGTCTGTTTCTGCCGACCGGCGATGCCCGGTTGATTGCGATCAATGCTGAAACCGGCGCGCCTTGCGAAGACTTCGGCGACCACGGCACCGTCGACTTGAAGACCGACATGGGCGAAGTGAAGCCCGGTTATTACCAGCAAACCTCGACGCCACTGGTGGCGGGAAATGTTGTGATCGTGGGTGGACGCGTGGCGGACAACTTCTCCACCGGTGAACCGCCAGGCGTGGTGCGCGCCTTTGACGTGCACAGCGGCGAACTGGTGTGGGCCTGGGATCCGGGCAACCCGAACACCACCAAACGCCCACCTGCAGGAGAGACCTACACCCGTGGCACGCCGAACGTATGGTCGGCCATGTCCTACGACGCCAAGCTCGGCCTGGTCTACCTGCCTACCGGTAACGCCACCCCGGATTTCTTCGCCGGTGAACGTACCGCCTATGACGACAAGTGGAGCTCCTCCATCGTCGCCATCGACGTGAAGACCGGCCAGGTGCGCTGGCACTTCCAGACCACTCACCACGACCTGTGGGACTTTGACCTGCCGGCACAGCCGCTGCTCTACGACATTCCGGATGGCAACGGCGGCGTGCAACCGGCACTGGCCCAAGTCACCAAGCAAGGTGAAATCTTCCTGCTCAACCGCGAAACCGGCGTGCCCATCGCCCGGGTAGAAGAGCGCCCGGTGCCCCAGGGCAATGTGCCCGGCGAACGTTATTCGCCGACCCAGCCGTTCTCGGTGGACATGCCTTCGATCGGCAATCAGCAACTGACCGAATCCGACATGTGGGGCGCCACGCCGTTTGACCAGTTGATGTGCCGCATCCAGTTCAAGGGCATGCGCCACCAGGGCGTCTATACGCCGCCAGGCCTGGACCGCGCGCTGCAATTCCCGGGCTCCCTGGGCGGAATGAACTGGGGCAGCGTGTCAGTGGACCCGAACACCCACTACATGTTCGTCAACGACATGCGCCTGGGTTTGGCCAACTACATGATCCCGCGCGACAAGATTGCCGCCGGTGCCAGTGGCATCGAAATGGGCGTGGTGCCGCAAGAAGGTACGCCGTTCGGTGCGATGCGCGAGCGCTTCCTCTCGGCGGCGGGCATTCCGTGTCAGAAGCCGCCGTTCGGCACCCTGTCGGCCATCGACCTGAAAACCCACAAGCTGATGTGGCAAGTGCCGGTGGGTACGGTTGAAGACACCGGGCCGCTGGGCATCCGCATGCACATGCCGATTCCGATCGGCATGCCGACCCTTGGCGCGTCCCTGGCCACCCAGTCCGGCTTGCTGTTTTTCGCCGGCACCCAGGACTTCTACCTGCGCGCCTTCGATACCGGCAACGGCAATGAGATCTGGAAATCCCGCCTGCCTGTGGGTAGCCAGTCGGGGCCGATGACCTACGTGTCGCCCAAGACCGGCACGCAGTACATCGTGCTCACCGCTGGCGGCGCGCGACAGTCGCCGGACCGTGGGGATTATGTGATTGCCTACGCGTTGCCCAAGAAATAGGGCGTGAAAAAGCCGCACGGATGTGCGGCTTTTTTTGCGTCTTAGATCGTGTCTGCCAGCAGGCATCGGGCAAAGAGTTGTGGCACCGGAAGGTTGCGCTGGCTGTAGCGGCTCAGCAAGATGATTTCCCGGTTAAAGGTCAGCTCGCCCAGCGGGATGACACGCACCTGCGGGGATCGGTCCAGCCATAGTCCGGCGTGGGGAACCAGTGAAACGCCCAGGCCGCATTCGACCATTTTGACCAGCGCCTCGATCTCGTCCAGTTCCAGCGCCACTTGCACGTCCAGCCGCTGATCCCGCAGAAAGCGACTGACCAGCCGCCCGCCAAACGAAGCCCGGTCGTAGCGCACGTGAGGATGAGCGGCGAGCAGTTGCAGCGGGTCATCCCCCTCGACCGTCAGCGGCGCGATCAACACAAACGGCTCCCTGCGCAGCAGTTGCACGTGCAGTTCCTTGGGCAAGTCAAAGGGTGGGCGAATGATGATCGCCGAGTCGAGTTCGCCTGCATCCACCTGGCTGAGCAGCTCCAGGGAAACTCCCGGCACCAACTTGCACTCCACCGTCGGCGCCGCCTGGCGCAGACGCACCAGGGCCTGGGGCAGCAGGCCGGTCTGGGCGGTGGTGATGGCGCCGACCTTCAACTCGCCCCTGTACTCATTGGCATCCACCGGCACAGCCATGCGGTTGAACGTCTCGAGAATTTCCCTGGCCAGCGGCAGCGCGCGGATCCCCGCCGCGTTCAGCGTGGCCTGGCGCCCGGTTCGGTCGAACAACTGCACGCCGAGTACCTGCTCCAACTGACGGATCTGCGCACTCACCGCCGATTGTGTCAGCCCGATATGCATGCCCGCTGCGGCGAACGTGCCATGGCGGGTAACGGCGATAAAGGTTTTCAGTTCCCGCAGCATGGGCGTCTCGATTGATCAAAATAATTTGAGCTCGCTGCGAAAACTATCGTCTTTCCATCGGTTACGGCAAGGCTAGACTCGCAAGGAATTAATATCCATAGAGGTTAAATCTGATGGCACTGGCTCCTTTTCACCTGGCAATTCCGGTATTCGACCTGGCGGCAGCGCGGCAGTTTTATGGTGAGGTGTTTGGGTTGGAGGAGGGACGAGCCAGTGATCACTGGGTCGACTTCGACTTCTTCGGGCATCAATTGGTGATTCATGAGCATCCGAAAACCGCTTCTCAAGAGGCGGCGCACACCAATGCGGTAGACGGTCACGACGTGCCGGTGCCGCATTTTGGCGTGGTGTTGAGTTGGGATGATTGGCATGCGCTGGCGGAGCGTTTGCAGGCGCGCAATACCCGATTTGTGCTGGAGCCTCACATTCGTTTCAAAGGCCAGGTGGGTGAGCAGGCGACGTTGTTCCTGTTTGACCCGTGCGGCAACGCGTTGGAGTTCAAAGCGTTCAAGGACATTGGGCAGTTGTTTGCCAAGTGAGGGCGCTTTGATGAATGGCCTGGATGCAACGGGCATCGCCGTGGCGGTGGGTTCGGGGGCGATTACGCCGGCTTTGGTTGCTGAACACTTTCTTGCGCGCATAGGTGTCGACGAGCCAGATATCCAGGCGTTTGTATCCTTCGACGCTGAGGCGGTGAGCAAGCAAGCCCGTGGGCTTGAGGGCTGCGCCGGTCTGCTCGCCGGCGTGCCCGTGGGGGTCAAGGACATCTTTGATACCGCCGACCACCCAACGGAATTCTATTCGCCGATTTACCTGGGTAATCGTCCGTCGCGGGATGCCCATGTGGTGACGCTGCTACGCCAGGCGGGCGCGATCATCATGGGCAAGACCCACACCACCGAATTTGCCTACATGAACACCGGGCCGACGCGTAATCCGCTGGATTTGTCCTGCACTCCGGGTAGCTCCAGCGCGGGTTCTGCTGCGGGGATGGCGGCCGGGTTTTTCCCGTTGGCGTTGGGTACCCAGACGGCGGGGTCGTTGCTCAAGCCTGCGGCTTATTGCGGGTTGTTTGCCTTCAAACCGTCGTTTGGACTGGTCTCGCTGGAAGGCGTGAAACCCCTGGCGCCGAGCTTCGATACGGTGGGTTGGTATGGCCGTTCGGTGCGTGATCTTGAGCGGGTGGCGCGGGTGTTGATCCCGGGGTTTCCGGCTGTTGAGGCGGGGCGTCGGCCCTTGCGGCTTGGTTTCTGCCGTACCTCTCGCTGGTCGGATGTGCAGCCGTTGGTGGCCGAGGCTATTGAACGAGCGGTTGCACGGTTGGGGCCTCTTGTCAGTGAGGTCGTGTTGCCTGAAGCGTTCGACGGAGTATTCGACGATCACCAGTTGATCAACGATTGCGAAGGTGCCCGTTCATTGGCCAAGGAGTTTCAGTCTCATCCCGAACTACTCAGCGACTCGACGTTGGCCATGATCGAGCGCGCCCAGACGACGAGTTGGGAGCAGGAGTCGGCAGCCAAGGCCCGCTTGGTACAACTGGCCCCGCAGCTTGCGCAAATCTGCCAGCCGTTTGATGCGATGTTGAGTGTTTCCTGCGGGATGCTGGCGCCGGTGGGGTTGGCGACCACGGGCCCGTCGGACTTCATCAAGTTCTGGGGCGCGTTTGGCTTGCCGCAGGTGAATGTACCGGTGATGCGTGGGGAAGGGGAGTTGCCGGTGGGGTTGCAGGTAATTGGGGCGTTTAGAGGGGATGCGCCGTTGCTAGGTACGGCGCAAGTCATTGTTAATGCGTTGGTAAGCTGAGAGTCAGTCAAGGCACAAAAACTGACATTAGTTCGCTGGCGAAGCGGCGATAGGCGTAGTCATCATATTCTTCGCATGAGCCCGTTCAGAAATGAACGGGCTTTTTTCATTGGTGTGTCCTGTGTGTATAAAAGATGCTGCAGGATACCTTCGGTGTGTAAGATACACACTGTGGAGCGGGCGCGATGAGAAGCAGAGAGGTAATTGACTTGCTGATGGCGGATGGATGGTTTGAGGTGGCGGCGAAAGGCAGTCACCATCAATTCAAGCACTCAACCAAGCCCGGCCGGGTGACGGTTCCTCATCCTAAATCAGAGATAGCCAAGGGGACCTTGCACAGCATTTTGAAATCAGCAGGCCTGAAGTGATGACCGTAGGTTATGTGGTGAATGATCCCGCTGCGGCTCATTCAAAGGAGGAAAAATGAAATTTCCAGTGGTGATACACAAAGACGCTGATTCAGATTACAGCGTGACCGTCCCGGACGTGCCAGGTTGCTTTTCTGCGGGCACAACCTTTTCCGAAGCTCTGGATAATGTCCGCGAAGCTTTAGCGCTGCACCTCGAGGGATTGGTTGCTGATGAGGAGCGGCTTCCTCAGGCTAGAGAGGTCGACGTCCATTTGGAGAATCCGGACTTTGCGGGTGGCGTGTGGGCGGTGATCGACTTTGATCTCACTCCTTACCTGGGCAAGTCAGTCAGGTTCAACGCCTCACTGCCTGAGCAACTTTTGAATCGTATCGATGAGCGAGTGCAAAAAGACCATCGCTATGCCTCGCGCTCTGGGTTCCTGGCGACGGCGGCTTTGCGCGAACTTTCCGTTTGATAACGGGCCGGTAGAGCACGCAGTACAAAAAAGGCTTACGCCGCAAAGCGTAAGTCTTTCTTTTATTCGAGGAGGTGTGATCAGCGAGACTACGACCCCTTGCACACCTTCGCAGCGGCAGCATCGTTCGGGATAAATGAATCCGGCGCGCCCGGCTTCAGCACCACGTACCCTCGCCGCCACGGTTGATCGTCCACCAGATTCCAGCGGTGCCCGGTGCCGGTATTGTCTTCGGCGATCAGTACTTCACCCGGATGCAACGTGAACTTCTCACCGCCGCGTGTCACGAACGCCAGGGTGCCGGACAGCGTCATGACGTACTGTGGCTCCGGGTCGTTATGCCAGCTATACGAGGAATGCGCCGCCGTTTGCTTGAAGTGAATGGCGGTCACGTCATTGCGCATGCTCTGGTCGATGGTGCCTTCCAGTACGTGCGAATTGTTGTCGGCGCCGGTGCAGAGCTTGAATGCCTTGATGGAGTCAGTGGCGGCGGGGGCGGCTTGTGCGCCGCTCAAGGTGGCGAGGACTATTGCGACGGCGGCTGTGGCACGCATGCCCAGGCTGTGGATTGCGTTGCGCGGCGAGCGTTTTTGCTGATGCATGGAACAAGTTTCCCTCGTGCTGAATTGGCGTTGACTGGGAATCATGGTCAGCGCCGTAGTCGTTCGGGACAACTAACTAATGTTTCATTGCTGCACGACTCACGCGCCAGAAACGACAAAGCCGCGCAATGCGCGGCTTTCAAGATGGTGGGCCCAGTAGGACTCGAACCTACGACCAAGGGATTATGAGTCCCCTGCTCTAACCAACTGAGCTATAGGCCCTCAGTAGGCCGCGGATTATAGCGATGGTTTCTTCGCTGTGCCATCCGAAAAGTCCGAAACACTCATACGAAGGAACGTAGCGGCGAAAAGGTCCGGCGGCAGCGGCAGGCTGACGATATAGCCTTGCATCTGCTCACAACCTTCAGCCGCCAGAAACGCTTGCTGGGCCGGCGTTTCCACACCTTCGGCAATGATGGTGAATTGCATGCTGTGCCCCAGGGCAATAATGGCGCGCACGATCGCCGCATCGTGTGGGTCATCGGGCAGGCCACGGACGAAGGATTGGTCGATCTTCAGGAAGTCCAGCGGCAGGCGTTTCAGGTAGCTTAGGGACGAATAGCCGGTGCCGAAGTCATCAATGGCCAGTTGCACGCCTAGATGCTTGAGCTGGTGCAGCACCTCCAGCGCCTCTTCGGCCTGGCTCATGATGAAGTTTTCGGTGATCTCCAGTTGCAGGCAGCCAGGCTCCAGGCGGTTGTCCCGCAGCAGTTGCTCGATGCGCGCCAGCAGGTTGGGGTGGCGCAGTTGCGCGCCGGCGAGGTTGACGGACAGCGGGCCGAAGTCATCAAAAATTTCTCGCCAGTCGTGCATCTGTCGGCAGGCCTGCTCCAGTACCCAGTCGCCAATCTGCAGGATCATGCCGTTCTCTTCGGCCAGGGCAATGAAGTGCTCGGGCGGCACTTCGCCGAAGGTGGGGTGGCGCCAGCGAATCAGGGCTTCGGCGCCGATCAGTTGTTGGGTGTCGAGGCTGAGTTTCGGCTGGTAATAGAGAGACAATTCGTCGCGCTCGATCGCTCGGCGCAGTTCGTGTTCCAGGGCCACGCGTTCGTTGGCTTGCGCGGTGAGGTCCTGGGTGTAGCTTTCGACGCGGTTGCGGCCTTTGGCCTTGGAGCGGTACATGGCGGCGTCGGCGTTTTTGACCAGGGTGGCGACGTCGTTGCCGTCCCGTGGGTACAGGCTGGTGCCGATGCTGGCGCTGATGAAGAACTCATGCTCCCCCGCCTGGAACGGTGGGGTGAAGCAGGCCAGCAGCTTATTGGCCAGGTGTTCGGCGTCGCTGGCTTGTTGCAGGCCGGGCAGCAGGATGATGAATTCGTCACCGCCCAGGCGGGCGACGGTGTCGACGTCTCGCAGTTGGTCCTTGAGGCGAACGGCGATGTCCTTGAGCAGCAGGTCGCCAATCGGGTGGCCGAGGCTGTCGTTGATGTGTTTGAAACGGTCGAGGTCGAGGAACAGCACGGCGCCCTGGCTGCCGGTTTCCTGTTGGTTGTTGAGGGCGGCTTGCAGGCGGCTTTCAAACAGGGTGCGGTTGGGCAGGCCGGTCAGCGGGTCGTGGTGGGCCTGGTAATCGAGGCGCGCCTGGGCGTGCTTGAGGCTGGAGATGTCGGCAAACACGGCGACGAAGTGGGTGATCGACTCCTCGCGGTTGCGCACGGCGCTGATGGTCAGCCAGCTGGGGTACAGCTCGCCGCTCTTGCGCCGGTTGGAGATCTCGCCTTGCCAGTGGCCGTTGGCCGTCAGTTGGTGCCACATGGCCGCGTAGAAGGCGCTGTCGTGCAGGCCCGAGGCAAGCAGGCGCGGGGTTTGGCCAAGGGCCTCGGCTTCGCTGTAGCCGGTGATCTCGCTGAAGGCGCGGTTCACGGCGCTGATATTTTGTCGGGTGTCGGTGATCAGTACGCCTTCGGCCGTGCTCTCGAACACGGTGGCGGCCTGTTGCAGTTTTTCCTGCATCAGTTGGCGTTCGGTGATGTCCCGGGCGATGGTCAGCATGCAGTCGTCGTCGCCGATGGGCAGCGGGCGGCTGGAGACTTCACACAGGCGAATTTCGCCGTCGCTGCGGCGGATGTGGCAGACAAAGTCGCGGACAAATCCATCCCGTTGCAGCCGCTCCAGCATGTCTTTGCGTTCGTTCAGGTCGACCCAGATCCCGAGGTCCAGGGTTGACTGGTCCAGCGACATCACGCTGTTGAAGCCGGTAATTCGACTGAATCCTTCGTTGACCTCAATCAGCAAACCGTCGCTTTGGCGGGACAACAGCAGGCCGTCGGGAGAGGCATGAAAGGCCTTGGCGAATTTCTCTTCGGAGGTCTGCAGTCGCTGCTGGGTTTCTTTCAGCTGGGTGATGTCACGCACCACCACGACCAGGGCTTCGGTGGTATCCAGTTGAAAGGGTTCGGTGGAGATCAGTCCGGTGAAGGCCTGGCCGTTGCTGCGCAGGAAGGGCATTTCCAGGTTGCGGATGCTGGTGGTCTGTACCCGTTGCAGCAGGCCGGGGCCTACGCCCTGGATGCCCCAGATATTCAGTTCAGTGGCGGTTTTTCCTACGACTGCTTCGGCGCTCAGGCCGATCTGGTCTTCGAATGCCTTATTGACCTCCATCAGGCAGCCGTCCGACAGCCGGGCGATGACCAGGATGTCCGGGCATTGCTGGAACACAGAGGCGAATTTCTGTTCCGAAAGCTGCAACGCTTCCTCGGTGCGCTTGGCTTCGCTGATGTCGATCATCAGGCCGCGCAGCACGGGTTCGTGGCCGTGTTCGATCAGGCTGACGATGTCCCGCACCCACAGGCAGCGTCCATCGGCGGTGATCACCCGGTAGTCGACACTGTGGTCGCGGTTGGCCCGGGTTTCGGCGTAGCAATAGGATTCGGTGCGGGTCAGGTCCGCGGGGTGGATGATGTTGCGCCAGAAGCCCGGGATCAGCCAGTGGGCACGGGGGTAACCCAGCAGTTCCTCGGCGTGGGGCGACACGTAGCTGTAGGTGAAATCGCTGATGCTGGCTTCCCAGGCGATCGCGGAAAGGCTCTCCACCAGGCCGCGATAGTGGTATTCGCTGCTGCGCAGTTCCTGTTCGAGGGCGACCCGGCGGGAAATTTCCGAGCTGAGCCGGCGATTGATCCGAATAACCACGGCCAGCACGATGCTCAGCAACAGCACGGCAGGCAACCCGTAGAGCAGCACATCCGTCCAGAGCGTGCGGTGGTCGATGACGTTGCCGACCCAGCGCTGCTGGATGGCCTCGGTCTCAGACGGGCTGATGTCGGCCAGGACTTTATCGAGGATGCCCACCAGCATCTTGTCGTCCTTGGGTACGCCCATGGCCAACTGATAGCGGTAAGGCGTTTCGCCGCTGATGTACAGGCCTTCCAGCTTGAGTTGGCGCAGGCTCCACACGCTGGACGCCAGATCGCCCACTACGGCGTCGACCTTGTCGGTGGCCAGGGCCTGCAGCGTAGCGCTGACATTGGGCATGGCCACCAGGTTGAGGTCCGGGTGGTGAGTGCGCAGCAGTTCATGGGGCGCGTAGTTTTCCACCACGGCCACCTTCAACCCGTACAGGTCTTTGAGGCTGCGTGGTTGCGGGCCGCCTTCGTGGGCGAGGATGACGATGGGGAAGTCGAGATAAGGCCGGGTAAACGACAGGAAACCCTGGCGTTCCGGTGTGGACATGATGCCCGGCAGCAGGTCGAGCTGGTTGTTGCGGGCCTGTTCCAGCACGGCGCTCCAGTTCACCGGCTCGATCAGTTTGATCCTGACGCCAAGGCGATCCTGCATCAGCCGCACATAATCAGCGGCCAGGCCCTGGTAGCGACCGTCTTCATCGCGGTATTCAAAGGGTGGCCAAGAGGCGTCGACGCCCAGGCGCAACTCTTGGTGGTCCGCCAGCCAGCCACGCTCTTCATCGGTGAGAGTCAACGCGCCAGCCGTTGCGGTCCAGGTCAGCAGCGACAGCAGTAACACGGTCGGCAATCTGGGCATAACGGTCTCGTTATGGCACGGGGAATGTTTCGAGTGTAGACGGGCATTGCGGGGGAGGGGAGGCAGCGAGGATTTAATCTGTAGAAGCAAAAACCCCGGCCTGGGCCGGGGTTTTTGTGATCACTCGTCGAGGAAGGAGCGCAAATGCTCGCTTCTCGTCGGGTGGCGCAGCTTGCGCAGCGCCTTGGCTTCGATCTGACGAATCCGCTCGCGGGTAACGTCGAACTGCTTACCAACCTCCTCAAGGGTGTGGTCGGTATTCATGTCGATGCCGAAGCGCATGCGCAGTACCTTGGCTTCACGGGCAGTGAGGCCGGACAGTACGTCGCGAGTCGCTTCTTTCAGGCTCTCAACGGTAGCAACATCGATTGGCGACTGCATGGTCGAGTCTTCGATGAAGTCACCCAGATGGGAGTCTTCGTCATCACCGATCGGGGTTTCCATGGAGATCGGCTCTTTAGCGATCTTCAATACCTTGCGGATTTTATCCTCAGGCATTTCCATGCGTTCGCCCAACTCTTCCGGGGTCGGTTCGCGACCCATTTCCTGCAACATCTGCCGGGAAATACGGTTGAGCTTGTTGATCGTCTCGATCATGTGCACCGGAATACGGATGGTGCGGGCCTGGTCGGCGATCGAGCGAGTGATCGCCTGACGGATCCACCAGGTGGCATAAGTCGAGAACTTGTAGCCGCGACGGTATTCGAACTTGTCCACCGCTTTCATCAAGCCGATGTTGCCTTCCTGGATCAGATCGAGGAATTGCAGGCCACGGTTGGTGTACTTCTTGGCGATGGAGATCACCAGACGCAAGTTCGCTTCAACCATCTCTTTCTTCGCGCGACGGGCCTTGGCCTCACCGATCGACATGCGACGGTTGATGTCCTTGATCTCGGCAATCGTCAGACCGGTTTCGGTCTGCAATGCAGTCAGCTTCTGCTGGCAACGAACGATGTCGGCCTGGAAGCGACCAATGGCTTCAGCGTATTTGCTTTTGCCTTTGGCCAGTGCGTCGGTCCAGCTTTCGTCGACTTCGTTGCCCGGGAACTGGCGCAGGAAGTCGGCACGCGGCATGCGCGCATCACGGACACAGAGCTGCATGATCGCACGCTCTTGTGCACGCAGACGCTCAAGGGCGCTACGAACCCGCTCAACCAGGCCTTCGAATTGCTTCGGTACCAGTTTGATCGGCATGAAGAGTTCAGCCAGGGCCAGCAATTCAGCAGTTGCCTGCTTGCTGCCGCGACCGTGCTTCTTCAGGGCCTTGCGAGCCAGTTCCATCTGATCGGAGACCGCGCCAAAGCGCTGCGCTGCGATGATCGGATCCGGACCGCTTTCGACTTCTTCTTCGTCATCAGTGCTGGCTTCAGCTTCGTCGTCGTCGGTGTCGTCGTCTGCTTTCGCAGCCTTGGCATCGATCGGTGGCGGAATTTCAGCCGCAGGTGGCGCAATGCCGTCGTCCGGGTCGATATAACCGCTCAGGACGTCGGACAGGCGGCCACCTTCGGTGGTGACGCGAGTGTACTCGGAGAGAATGTGGTCAACCGTGCCTGGGAAGTGCGCGATTGCGCCCATCACTTCACGGATGCCCTCTTCGATACGCTTGGCGATTTCGATTTCGCCTTCACGTGTCAGCAGCTCTACCGTACCCATTTCGCGCATATACATGCGCACAGGGTCAGTCGTGCGACCGATGTCGGTCTCGACCGCTGCCAACGCGGCGGCTGCTTCTTCAGCGGCTGCCTCGTCGGTATCGGCGTCGGCCAACATAAGGGCGTCCGCATCCGGAGCACTCTCGTGTACGGGGATCCCCATGTCATTAATCATGCGGATGATGTCTTCCACCTGCTCTGGATCTGAAATATCCTCAGGCAGGTGGTCGTTGACCTCTGCGTAAGTCAGATACTTCTGCTCACGACCAAGGGTGATCAACTCTTTGATACGAGACTGCTGTTGCGCTTTTCCGGACATAACACCCTATCCACTGAAGGTCTTGGCGGGCAAAAAACAAGCCGAGGATTATACCCGAGCTATGACCTCACACGCCAGCTGAGGTCGGGTTTGATGCGGAAACATTGCGACTTAAAAGGTCGCGCAGTTGATTTTTCTCTTCGGCGGTCAATTCACTCTGACGCGCTTTTCGAAGAAGTTGTTCCAGGTTTCGCTCGCGTTGACGAGCTACCAAGCTAGTAATGGTGTCGAAAAACTGTTGTTCAAGGTTATCGCCATCAATCAGCCATTCCTTTTCTGCCAATGCCTTCAGCAAACGGCCCTGTTCGGTGCCGTGCCAGCGTGCAATCAGCTGGAATGAGTTTAGCTTAGGATTCTTCTGTACGGCTTCGAGCAGGGCCACCAACAGTTGCGTATTGGTGTGGTCTTCGGCCGCAAAGTGCCCCGCATCCTCGACTTTTTGTGCCAGTTGCGGGTGGTGCAAAAGTGTACGCAGGGCTGCCATGGTGGGCGGCTCTACTGCTGCTGGGACGCGTGGGCCGCGCGGTTCGTCACGGTCACCGCCACGTTTGCCGTTTTTGTCCCAGGGTTTCTTGTCCCACTTCTTGCCGCCGGCGCCGGGTTTCTTCGGTGTCCACTCCTGCTGGGGCGTGTAGGCCTCCTGCGGTTGGTGGAAGTCGGAATAGTCCGGCATGGCGTCGTAATCCATGCCCGGGTCGTAGGCCGGCGGCGCCTCTTGCGGCGCGCTGCGGGCCAGCTGGCTGACGGCCTCGCCACTCAAGCCGGTGATTTCCAGCAGGCGCTGGCGCATCAGGGTGCGCAGGTTGGCGCCCGGAACCTTGTCGATCAGCGGGGCCGCGAGGGTGACCATGTGGGCCTTGCCTTCGAGGGAGCGCGGGTCGGACTCTTCGGTCAGTTGCTGGAAAAAGTAATCGGCCAGCGGTTGTGCGTGTTGGTTGATGCGCGCGCGGAACGCGTCGGTGCCTTCGGAGCGGACCAGGGTGTCCGGGTCTTCGCCTTCGGGCAGGAACAGGAAGCGTGCGCGCCGCCCGTCCTGCAGGCTCGACAGGGTCGACTCAAGGGCACGCCACGCTGCGTTGCGGCCGGCCTGGTCGCCGTCGAAGCAAAACAGTACGTTGGGCACCACGCGAAACAGGCGCTTCAAGTGCTCTTCGCTGGTCGCGGTGCCCAGGGTCGCCACGGCGTTGCGCAAACCTTGCTGGGCCAGGGCAATCACGTCCATATAGCCTTCAACCACGATGATTTCGTCGAGGTTGCGATTGTTCTTGCGCGCTTCAAACAGGCCGTAGAGTTCCTGGCCTTTATGAAACACCGGGGTTTCCGGTGAGTTCAGGTATTTGGGCTTGTCGTCCCCCAGCACCCGGCCGCCGAACGCGATGATGCGGCCGCGGCTGTCGCGGATCGGGAACATCACGCGGTCGCGGAAGCGGTCATAACGCTTGCCGGTCTCGGCGTTTTCCACCAACAGGCCGGCGTCGATCATGGCTTTTTGCTGCAGGGTGTCGCTGCTCAGGTGCTTGTACAGGTTGTCCCAGCCCGGCGGGGCGAAGCCGAGGCCGAAGTCGCGGGCGATTTCACCGGTCAGGCCGCGGCCCTTGAGGTAATCGACGGCGGCTTTGCGCTGCGGGTGGCTTTTCAGTGCCTGGCGGTAAAAGTCGGCAGCAGCGGTAAGCAGCGGGTACAGCGGCGAATCGGTGGGTTGCCGCGGTTTGTGCGGGCGGCCACTTTCTTCGCGGGGGATTTCCATGCCGGCGGCTTTCGCCAGTTCCTCGACGGCCTGGGGGAAGTCCAGGTTGTCGTGGTCCATGATGAAGCCGAGGGCGTTGCCGCCAGCGCCGCAGCCGAAGCAGTAGTAGAACTGCTTGTCGGGGCTGACGCTGAACGACGGAGTCTTTTCCTTGTGGAACGGGCAGCAGGCGGTGTAGTTCTTGCCGGCCTTTTTCATCTGCAGGCGCGAGCTGACAACATCGACGATGTCGGTGCGGTTCAGAAGGTCGTCAATAAAGCTCTGGGGAATTAGCCCGGCCATGGCGTTCTCGTCATCACTGCGTGTAAAAGAGGGCCCGCAAAGTGCTCAAGGCGCGCGTGTTGTGCGGCTCGATCTACTGTCGTCTGCTTGGTCTGTCAGGAAGTGTATCTGCCGAACATTCACTGACGTTAGTTCCGATCAGTGCCCGGCGTAGAAATGTTGCCCGGGAGTCCGGTCTTGGCCATGTGGGGGCCTCGGAAGCTCATCGGTGGGCGCAGCCGACCTGTTGATCGCCTGTTAAAAAATAAGTGTGCTCGTCAGTAGCCTTGTTAGGCTCGTCAGAAGAGACGTGCACCGCTGGCAAAAGAGCCAGTCCTGACGTGTGAAGCAGTTCGTTTCAGTCGCGTGTGCGGCGTCAACGGTGAAGCATCAAGCGATATCCGCAAATGCCAACAGCCCGGCTGAGGGCCGGGCTTGGCAGAAGCTTGCTACGAACGTCTGTGTATTAGTACAGACGAACGGCGCGGCGCTGCTCGCGCTGAACTTTCTTGGCGTGACGCTTAACAGCGGCTGCTGCTTTACGCTTACGCTCAGAAGTTGGCTTCTCGTAAAATTCGCGGCTACGAACTTCAGCCAGAACACCGGCTTTTTCGCAGGAGCGCTTGAAACGACGCAGAGCTACGTCGAAGGGTTCGTTCTCTTTTACTTTGACGGCTGGCATCCAGAGCTACCTTCTTTCATTACCGGGAATCAACGTTCTCGTCGCAAAAAATTCGCGGCTGAGGTCGTCGGTTTTTAAGGGTTGCGGATGTTAACCCCTCATTGCCCGGAATGCAAAGCCTCTGATCGAAAACCGCTAGTCGGGAGGGGGAGTGGCGACTATTATGCGCGCCTTCGAATTCAGCCTCTACAAGGCGCAAACCCATGCTAGTTCTGGGATTAGAAACCTCGTGCGACGAAACCGGTGTCGCACTTTACGACAGTGAACGCGGGCTTTTGGCCGACGCACTGTTCAGTCAGATCGACCTGCATCGCGCCTATGGCGGCGTGGTGCCGGAGCTGGCCAGCCGTGATCATGTGAAACGCATGCTGCCATTGATTCGCCAGGTGCTGGACGAGGCCGGCTGCGTGCCGACCGAGATCGACGCCATTGCCTATACCGCAGGCCCCGGATTGGTCGGAGCCCTGCTGGTTGGGGCCTCTTGCGCCCAGGCGCTGGCATTTGCCTGGGGCATTCCGGCCCTTGGTGTGCACCACATGGAAGGCCATTTACTGGCACCGATGCTGGAAGAAAACCCGCCAGCGTTCCCGTTCGTCGCTTTGTTGGTTTCAGGCGGCCATACGCAGCTGGTTCAGGTCGATGGAATCGGTCAATACACGCTGCTGGGCGAAAGCCTGGACGACGCTGCCGGTGAAGCTTTCGACAAGACTGCGAAGATGATGGGCCTTAATTATCCGGGCGGCCCGGAAATCGCCCGCTTGGCAGAAAAAGGCGTTCCGGGGCGCTATACCTTCCCGCGCCCGATGTGCGATCGCCCTGGCCTGATGTTCAGTTTCAGCGGCCTGAAAACCTCTGCCCTGAACACCTGGCAGCAGAGCGTCAGCGCCGGAGACGACAGTGAGCAAGCCCGTTGCGACATCTCGCTGGCGTTCCAGCAGGCCGTGGTGGAGACTTTGACCATCAAGTGCAAGCGGGCCCTGAAGCAGGCGGGCATGAAGCGCCTGGTGATCGCGGGCGGCGTCAGCGCGAACAAGGCGCTGCGCAGCTCCCTGGAGAAAATGCTCGGCGACATGAAGGGCGACGTGTTTTATGCGCGTCCCGAATTCTGCACCGACAACGGCGCGATGATCGCCTATGCCGGTTGCCAGCGTTTGCAGGCCGGGCAGCATGAAAGCCTGGCAATCAGCGTGCAGGCGCGCTGGCCGATGGAGCAGTTGCCGCCGCTGTAACGGGCGAACGTGAGCCGGGTTCACCGGGCGTATTTAAAAATGCCGTTCGCGCCCGGCAAACAGGTCGCGTAAATTGCCCCGGTGGCGCCAGACGATCAGCAGCGTGAGCACGCTCATCGGCACCAGCGCCTCCGGTTCCTGCCACGCCAGCAACGGCAGGGTCAGGGGCGTGGCGATGAGGGCGGCCAGCGAGCTGGTGCGTGTCAGGTAGAGCGTCAGCAGCCAGGCCAGGATGGCCAGCAGCGCCGCCGGTGGGTAGATCCCCAGCAGCATGCCGGCCGCCGTCGCAACGCCTTTGCCGCCGCGAAAGCGAAAGTACAGCGGGAACAGGTGGCCGAGCACCGCGCAGACGCCGATCCAGGCTTGCTGTTGCAGCGACAGCCCGGCGAGATCGGCGATCAGCACCGGCAGCAGGCCCTTGCAGACGTCGCCGAACAGCGTGAGTACGGCGAGTTTCTTGCCGGCCAGGCGCAACATATTGGTGGCGCCGGCATTGCCTGAGCCACTCATTCGCGGGTCGGGATTTCCCGTCAGGCGGCTGAGCAAAATGGCGAAGGACAGCGAGCCGAGCAGGTAGGCGAGAGTCGCCAGTAACCAAAACATGCTAACTATTCCGGGCGAGGACGCCCTGATTCTAACGGGGCATCGCGCCCTTGTCGTGCAGCGGAGAAGAGTGCTTGGACAGAGTGTTTATCGAAGGCCTGGAAGTCGACACCGTGATCGGGGCCTACGACTGGGAGCGCGGTATCCGGCAATGCCTGCGTCTGGACCTGAGCTTCGCCTGGGATAACCGCCCGGCCGCTGCCGGTGATGACCTGACTTTGGCGCTGGATTACGCCAGCGTGTCCGCACGGATCCAGGCCTTTGCCGAGCAGGCACAATTCCAGCTGGTGGAAACCTTCGCCGAGCGCCTGGCTGAAGTGTTGATGAGTGAGTTCCAGATTCCCTGGCTGCACCTCAAACTGACCAAGCCCGGCGCCGTACCGGCCGCCAAGGGTGTGGGCGTGGAGATCGAGCGCGGATGTCGCTAACTCAGGTTTACCTTGGTCTTGGCAGTAACATCGAGCGTGAGGCCCATTTGCACGCTGGCCTTGATGCGCTGGCGGGTTTCCTGACGCAGATGCGCTGTTCGCCGGTGTTTGAAAGCCAGCCTGTGGGCATAAAGAGCGGGCCATTCTTCAATCTGGTGGTGTCGGCGTATACCGACCTGCCGTTGATGGAGCTGGACCGCCGGCTGAAATTCATCGAGGCCGACAATGGCCGCTACGCCCCGGATCGCAAGGGCTTGCCGCTGGACATCGACGTGCTGCTGTATGGCGAGCTGGTGGGTAACTTCGATGGCCTGATCCTGCCCCGGGCCGAAATCCTGAAGAACGCGTTTGTGCTGTGGCCGCTGTCGTTGATGGCGCCGCGGCGTGTGCATCCTGAGGTGGGCAAGTCATTTGCCGCGCTGTGGCAGGATGCACACATTGACCAGGTACTGGCGCCGGTCGCGTTCGAATGGCGGGATCAGCCGTTGACGCCGGACTCGCTCTTGTAGGCTTTTAGCGCCTTGAGCCGTTCGCGTTTCAGCGCTTCGCCCAGTTCGGGACCTTTGTAGCCTTGTTCCAGTAGCGGCGCGACGGCCACACCTCTGGCCGCCAGCGCCGCACCGCGCAAATAATCGGCTTGTGGATAACTTCTCTGCTCAAGGCCCTTGCGCCCGCGGGCGTCCATCTCGCATGCCACCACAAACTCTTCAAAGCGTTGCGGGCGACGGTAAACGTCGAAGCTTTGCAGCAACTCCAGCAATGTCGAGGGCCTCAGCTCCAGTGCGCGGTGGCCGTGGGTGTGATATTCGCCCACCAGCAACGCCAACTCCTGGCAATCCCTTGGCACCTTGAAGCGTTCGTTCATCGCCTTGATCAGCTTCACGCCGCGTTGCTCATGAGCGATGTGCTGCGGCAACTTATCCACAGGCGTGAGCCCCTTGCCCAGATCGTGCAGCAGGCACGCCCAGCGGACGGTCAACGGTTGGGCATGGATGGCTGCCTGTTCCAGCACGCTCAATGTGTGCACGCCGGTATCGATTTCGGGGTGATGGGCCTCGGGTTGCGGCACGCCAAACAGTGCGTCGATTTCCGGCATCAGGGTTTTCAGGGCGCCGCAATCGCGCAGCACCTGGATAAACACCTGTGGCTGGTTTTCCATCAATGCGCGGGAAATCTCCTTCCAGCTGCGTTCGGGCGTCAAGGCTTCCAGTTCGCCCGACTCGCTGAGTTCGCGCATCAGTTCCAGGGTTTCGGGCGCTACCGTAAAGCCGAGGCCGGCATAGCGCGCGGCAAAGCGGGCAACGCGCAGGACACGCAGTGGATCTTCGGCAAACGCCGGGGAAACGTGACGCAGAATGCGTGCGTCCAGATCCTGCTGGCCGTGATAAGGGTCGGTCAGGTTGCCCGCGTCATCCTCGGCCATGGCGTTGATGGTCAGGTCGCGGCGGATCAGGTCTTCTTCCAAGGTAACGTCGGGGCTGGCGTGAAACACAAAGCCGCCATAACCCCGGCCGCTCTTGCGCTCCGTGCGGGCGAGGGCGTACTCGTCACCATTTTTCGGGTCAAGAAATACCGGGAAGTCCGACCCCACAGGCTTGTAGCCCAGGGCGAGCATTTCTTCAGTGGTAGCGCCGACTACGACACGGTCGATATCGGTAACGGGGATGCCCAGCAGGCGATCACGTACCGCACCACCGACTTTGTAGATTTGCATGAAAAAGCCTCCATTAGCGGCACAGGATAACGCCTGCGGCCCGCCAATGGAGGCTTTGCCGTTTCACAGATGCACGACTGCCAGGTCCAGGCGGCCGTAATCGTTGTCGCTGTGCTCGTTACGCGGCGGAACGTGGTGGGTTTTCATCACCTGGTCGCCTTGCAGCGTCTCCAGGTGGATATCGAACCCCCACAGCCGGTGCAGGTGCTTGAGAACCTCCTCAGTGGACTCTCCCAGCGGTTTGCGGTCGTGCTGCTGGTGGCGCAGGGTCAGCGAGCGGTCGCCGCGTACGTCGATGCTGTAGATCTGCACATTGGGTTCGCGGTTGCCCAGGTTGTACTGCGCCGCGAGGGTTTCGCGGATGGTGCGGTAACCCGGCTCGTCATGAATGGCGGGCACCAGCAAATCGTCCTTGAGGTCGTCGTCCATGATGCTGAACAGCTTGAGGTCTCGAATCACCTGGGGGGACAGGTACTGCAGGATGAAGCTCTCATCCTTGAAGCTGCTCATGGCGAACTTGATGGTCGACAGCCAATCGCTGCCGGCAATCTCCGGGAACCAGCGGCGGTCTTCTTCGGTAGGGTGCTCGCACATGCGCCGGATATCGCGGTACATCGCAAAGCCCAATGCATACGGGTTGATACCGCTGTAGTAGGGGCTGTCGAAGCCCGGCTGGAAGACCACGCTGGTGTGGGACGTCAGGAACTCCATCATGAAACCGTCGGTGACCAGGCCTTCGTCATACAGGTCGTTCATCAGGGTGTAGTGCCAGAACGTGGCCCAGCCTTCGTTCATCACCTGGGTCTGGCGTTGTGGGTAGAAGTACTGGGCAATCTTGCGCACGATCCGCACGATTTCCCGCTGCCAGGGCTCCAGCAATGGCGCGTGCTTTTCGATGAAATACAGGATGTTTTCCTGAGGTTCGGCGGGGAAGCGCGCATTGTCCTTGTCGTTGTTCTTGCCGGCGCGTTTGGGAATGGTGCGCCACAGGTCGTTGATCTGCTTTTGCAGATGCTCTTCACGGTCCTTCTGGCGCAGCCGTTCTTCTTCGGCGGAAATCGGATACGGGCGTTTGTAGCGGTCGACGCCGTAGTTCATCAGGGCATGGCAGGAGTCCAGCAGGTCTTCCACCGCGTCGATGCCGTGGCGCTCCTCACACTGCATGATGTACTGCTTGGCGAATACCAGGTAATCGATGATCGAGCTGGCATCGGTCCAGGTGCGGAACAGGTAGTTACCCTTGAAGAAGCTGTTATGCCCGTAGCACGCGTGGGCCACCACCAGCGCCTGCATGCAGATGGTGTTTTCTTCCATCAGGTAGGCGATGCACGGGTCGGAGTTGATGACGATTTCGTAGGCCAGGCCCATCTGGCCGCGGGTGTAGGACTTTTCAGTGCTGAGGAAGTGTTTGCCGTAGGACCAGTGGTGATAGCCCAGGGGCATGCCCACGGACGCATAGGCATCCATCATCTGTTCGGCGGTGATCACTTCGATCTGGTTGGGGTAGGTATCCAGGGCATAACCCGCCGCGATGCGGCTGATTTCCCGGTCATAGGCCTGGATCAGTTCGAAGGTCCATTCGGACCCCGTGGATATGGGTTGGCGCTTATGCTCTTTGGCGGTCATGTCACTAACCTGCGCTGGAAGAGTTCACGGAAGACCGGATAGATATCGCCGGCCGAGACCAATTGTTGCTGGGCGAAGGTGTCAGCGAAGGCTTCGCTGATGCGCTCGTATTCGAACCACAGGGCCTGATGCTCGCGCGGGGTGATTTCGACGTAGGTGTAGTACTGCACGAACGGCATGATCTGGTTGATCAGGATGTCGCGGCAGATCGGCGAGTCGTCGTTCCAGTTGTCGCCGTCGGAAGCCTGGGCGGCGTAGATGTTCCACTCGTTGGCCGGATAGCGTTCGGCCATGATTTCCTGCATCAGCTTCAAGGCGCTGGAGACGATGGTGCCGCCGGTTTCCCGCGAGTAGAAGAATTCCTCCTCGTCGACTTCCCTGGCGCTGGTGTGATGGCGGATGAACACCACATCGATCTTGTCGTAGTTACGCTTGAGAAACAGGTACAGCAGGATGAAGAAGCGCTTGGCGATGTCCTTGGTCGCCTGGGTCATGGAGCCGGACACGTCCATCAGGCAGAACATCACCGCCTTGGAACTGGGGTTGGGTTGCTTGACCAGCAGGTTGTACTTCAGGTCGAAGGTGTCGAGAAACGGCACGCGATGGATTCGCGCGCTGAGTTTGGCGATTTCGGCTTCAATTTCCTGGATATCGCCGAAGTTGTCCGGCTCTTCGCGTTTCAGGCGTTCCAGTTCCGCCTTGGCATCCCGCAGTTTTGCCCGGCTGCTGCCAGACAAGGCGATACGTCGCGCATGGGCCGAGCGCAGGGTGCGGATGATGTTGATCCGTGACGGGTTGCCTTCGTTGCTGATCCCGGCACGCACGGTCTTGAAGGTGTCGGTACCGGTCAGGTTGCGTTTGACCAGGTTGGGCAGTTCCAGGTCTTCGAACATGAACTCCAGGAACTCTTCCTGGGTGATCTGGAACACGAACTCATCCATGCCTTCGCCGGAGTTACCGGCCTTGCCCGGGCCTTTGCCGCCCGCGCCGCCCTGGGGCCGCTGGATATGTTCGCCGCTGGTGAATTCCTTGTTGCCGGGATGCACGACGGTCTGTTTGCCGCCCCGGCCGTGGTGCAGCACCGGTTCATCGATGTCCCGTCCGGGGATGCTGATCTGTTCGCCATGCTCCATATCGGTGATGGAACGGCGGCTGACGGCCTCTTCGACGGCCTTTTTGATGTGGTCACGGTAACGCCGCAGGAACCGCTGGCGGTTTACCGTGCTCTTGTTCTTGCCATTGAGACGTCGGTCGATCACATAGCTCATGCAGGAGCCCTCCGGGCAGCTTCAAGTTACAAGCTTCAAGCGGCAAGCTGGAAGCTTAAAGACAAGCGGTCGATTGCCAGGCTGACCGGCGCACCGGGAGCCTGGCATTGCACGCTTGTCGCTGCCTTACTGCGATTTGCGGACCCGCAGGTACCACTCGGAGAGCAGTCGTACCTGTTTGTCGGTGTAGCCACGCTCGACCATGCGAGTGACGAAGTCGTTGTGTTTTTGCTGATCCTCCTTGCTGGCCTTGGCGTTGAAGCTGATGACCGGCAACAGATCCTCGGTGTTGGAGAACATTTTCTTCTCGATGACCACCCGCAGCTTCTCGTAGCTGAGCCAGGTAGGGTTCTTGCCGTTGTTGTTGGCCCGGGCGCGCAGCACGAAGTTGACGATTTCGTTGCGGAAATCCTTCGGATTGCTGATGCCGGCGGGTTTTTCGATCTTTTCCAGTTCCTCGTTGAGGGCTACGCGGTTGAGAATCTCGCCGGTTTCCGGGTCGCGGTATTCCTGGTCCTGGATCCAGAAGTCTGCGTACAGCACATAGCGGTCGAAGATGTTCTGGCCGTATTCGCTGTAGGACTCCAGGTACGCGGTCTGGATTTCCTTGCCGATGAACTCGATGTAGCGCGGTGCCAGGTATTCCTTGAGGAAGCGCAGATAGCGCTCGCGGGTTTCAGCCTGGAATTGTTCCTGTTCGATCTGCTGTTCCAGCACGTAGAGCAGGTGCACCGGGTTGGCGGCGATTTCGTGCGGGTCGAAGTTGAAGACCTTGGACAGGATCTTGAACGCAAAACGTGTCGACAGGCCGTTCATGCCCTCATCCACGCCGGCGGTGTCGCGGTATTCCTGGATCGACTTGGCCTTCGGATCGGTGTCCTTGAGGTTTTCGCCGTCATACACGCGCATCTTCGAGTAGATGTTGGAGTTTTCCGGCTCCTTGAGGCGCGACAACACGGTGAACTGGGCCAGCATCTTCAGGGTGTCAGGCGCGCAATGGGCCTTGGCCAGGGAGCTGTTGAACAGCAGCTTGTCGTAAATCTTGATTTCATCGCTGACCCGCAGGCAGTACGGCACCTTGACGATGTAGATCCGGTCGATGAAGGCTTCGTTGTTCTTGTTGTTGCGGAAGGTGTGCCATTCCGATTCGTTGGAGTGGGCCAGCAGGATCCCGGTGAATGGAATCGCCCCCAGGCCTTCGGTGCTGTTGTAGTTACCTTCCTGTGTCGCGGTGAGCAGTGGGTGCAGCACCTTGATCGGTGCCTTGAACATCTCCACGAACTCCATCAGACCCTGGTTGGCCCGGCACAGTGCGCCCGAGTAGCTGTAGGCATCGGCGTCGTTCTGCGGGAATTCTTCGAGTTTGCGGATATCGACCTTGCCCACCAGTGCCGAGATGTCCTGGTTGTTCTCGTCACCCGGTTCGGTCTTGGCCACGGCAATCTGGTTGAGGATCGAGGGATAGAGCTTCACCACCCGGAACTGGCTGATGTCGCCGCCGAACTCGGCCAGGCGCTTGGTCGCCCAGGGCGACATGATGGTATTGAGATAGCGCCGTGGAATGCCGAAGTCTTCTTCGAGGATCGCGCCATCTTCCGTGGCGTTGAACAGCCCCAGGGGCGACTCGAACACCGGTGAGCCCTTGATGGCGTAGAACGGCACCTTCTCGATCAGTTGTTTGAGTTTTTCGGCCAGGGACGACTTGCCGCCGCCGACGGGGCCGAGCAGGTAGAGGATCTGTTTCTTCTCTTCCAGGCCTTGGGCGGCATGGCGGAAATACGAGACGATCTGGTCAATGCATTCTTCCATACCGTGGAAGTCTTCAAAGGCCGGGTAGCGACGGATCACCTTGTTCGAGAAAATCCGCGACAAGCGCGAATTGGCTGCGGTGTCCACCAGCTCCGGCTCGCCGATCGCCAACAGCAGGCGTTCAGCGGCAGACGCGTAGGCGCTGCGGTCCTTTTTGCACAGTTCGAGATACTCCTGAAGCGAGAGCTCTTCCTGGCGGGTGGACTCGAAGCGTTGTTGGAAGTGGCTAAAAATACTCATGACGTCGTCACCTCGCTCGATACGTGGAGCCGACGCCGGATCAATCAGTCGATGCTGGCAGCCATTGGTGGACACCAATGGCCGTTTTCCCCCCAGAACACCCTGAAACGCTACCGATGACCCGCACGCCGGTGTACCGGCTCTCCCCTGTTTTGGATGGCCTGCGCTTAAGGATAGTTCGGAATCCGGGAGGTCAAGGCGCGATACGAAATTAGTTTGGCCGCGCCGTTCGTCAGAAACGGCGCGAGGCCAAGCGTCACGCGGGATAGCGGGGTTTGAAAAAAATTATTGCGCGTCGCCTGCGGCAATTTCTGCAGGATAGGTCGCACGCCATAGCTCAAAGCCACCGTCGAGGCTATAGACGTCGGAGAAACCCTGGCTCACCAGGTAGGCGGCCGCGCTTTGGCTGGAGTTGCCGTGGTAGCACGCGACGATGACCGGCGCGTCGAGGTCGGCGGCGCGGATGAAGTCGGCGATGTTGTGGTTGTCCAGGTGCTGGGCACCACTGATGTGGGCAGCGTTGTAGGTTGGCTGGTCGCGGATGTCTACAACCACCGCGCCTTGCTCGCGCAGGGCCTGGGCTTGCTCGGGAGGGATACGTTTGAATTCAGTCATGGCGGGCTCCTTTGGCCTGTATGAAAGCGCGGCTCAGCGCTTTGCCGCGGCCTGCAGTTGTTCGGGAACGGGGGAGTCGCACTGGCAGCTCGAGCGCTCGCCGGTGTCGATGTTCATCAGGGTCATGGCGCCGCCCCATACGCAGCCGGTGTCGAGGGCGAACACGCCAGGTTCATCACACTTGCCTTCCAGGGCTGCCCAGTGGCCGAAGATGATCTTCGTATCACGGGTCTTGCGCTCCTTGTGGGCGAACCAGGGCTTGTAGCCGGGCAGCGCAGTGTCGGCGCCTTCCTTGCTCTTGAGGTCCAGCTTGCCTTCGGCGGTGCAGAAACGCATGCGGGTGAAGTAGTTGGTGATCACCCGCAGGCGCGCGACGCCGGTCAGTTCGTTGTCCCACTTAACGGGTTCGTTGCCGTACATGCCATCCAGGTAAGCGGTGTACAGGTTGTCATCGGCCAGGGCTGCTTCGACTTCACTCGCGCACTTGAGGGCTTTCTTCAGCGTCCACTGGGGTGGAATGCCGGCATGCACCAAGGCGGTGTCGCGGCTCTCGTCGTAGTGCATGAGTTTTTGCCGGCGCAGCCAGTCAAGCAGCTCGGTGCGATCCGGCGCTTCGAGGATTTCCCGCAGGGTATCGCCCTTTTTCAGACGCTCGATGTTATTGCCGGCGGCCAGCAAGTGCAGGTCATGGTTGCCCAGTACGCACACCAGGGAGTCGCGCATGCCATAAAGGAAGCGCAGGGTTTCCAGGGATTGCGGGCCACGGTTGACCAGGTCGCCCACCAGCCACAGGCGATCCTTGGCCGGGTCAAAGGCCACACGCTCGAGCAGGCACTTGAGCGGTTCCAGGCAGCCTTGCAGGTCGCCGACGGCATACGTCGCCATCAGTGCAGGGCTCCAGGCACCGCGAGGCGGAACGGGGCGATGATGGCGTCGAAGTGTTTGCCGTCGTCGGCGAGCATCTGGTAGCTGCCTTGCATGTTGCCGACACGGGAGGTCATGACAGTGCCGCTGCTGTAGGTGTGGCTCTTGCCGGGGGCGATCAGCGGTTGTTGGCCGACCACGCCGGCGCCGCGGACTTCCTCGACCTGGCCGTCACCGTCGGTGATGACCCAATGGCGCGACAGCAGCTTGGCAGGCAGCTCGCCGTTGTTTTGCACGGTAATGGTGTAGGCGAACGCAAAACGGTTCTGCTCGGGTTGCGATTGTTCCGCCAGAAAGCGGGTGACGACGCTGACGTCGATCTGATAACGAGGATCGGACATGCAAGAGGCCTTAAAAGCAAAAGCGGGGGAACAGCGGATGCCGATCAGTCTAGGCCAAGTGGTGGGCACTAGGCCAGACATGCTGTCTGGCCGTGCCCGACTCTACTTATTCGGCCGCTGGCGCAGGCTGAATGGCGAGCTGGTCAGCCAGGCGCACGAAGGCAGCCAGGTCCAGCTGCTCAGGGCGCAGGCTGCCGTCGACGCCGGCGGCTTCGATTTCAGCGTTGCTGAGCAAAGCCTTCAGCGTATTGCGCAAGGTCTTGCGGCGTTGGTTAAACGCCTCGCGTACCACGCGCTCCAGCAACTTGTGATCTTTGGCCGGGTGTGGCAACACCGCGTGAGGCACCAGGCGCACGATGGCGGAGTCGACTTTCGGCGGGGGGTTGAACGCGCCAGGTCCGACGTTGAACAGGTGCTCTACGCGGCAATGGTACTGAACCATGATCGACAGGCGACCCCAGTCACCGCCTCCAGGACCCGCTGCCAGGCGCTCGACCACTTCCTTTTGCAGCATGAAGTGCATGTCGCGGATGATGCCGGCGTTGTTCAGCAGGTGAAAAATCAGCGGGGTGGAGATGTTGTACGGCAGGTTGCCGACCACCCGCAGGCTGTTGGGCGCTGCATTGAGGCTGGTGAAGTCGAACTTCAGCGCGTCGCCCTGGTGCAGGTTGAAATTGGGCATGCCGGCGAACTGCTGGTTGAGGATCGGGATCAGGTCCTTGTCCAGCTCAACCACGTCCAGCTGGCCGCCGCTTTTCAGCAGGCCTTGGGTCAGGGCGCCCTGGCCCGGGCCGATTTCCAGCAGGCGGTCTTCGGGCTTGGCATGGATGGAACGCAGGATGCGATCGATCACGCCAGCGTCGTGCAGGAAGTTTTGCCCGAAACGCTTGCGCGCCCGGTGTTGGTAATGCTCGGTCATATACGGGTCTCGGCCATCTGATAGGCGGTTTCCAGGGCCACGTGCAGGCTGCCGGTATCGATCTTGCCGCTGCCTGCGAGGTCCAGGGCGGTGCCATGGTCGACGGAGGTGCGGATGATCGGCAGGCCCAGTGTCACGTTGACCGCGGCGCCGAAGCCTTTGTACTTCAGCACGGGCAGGCCCTGGTCATGGTACATCGCCAGCACTGCGTCGCAGTGCTCCAGATATTTGGGGGTAAACAGAGTGTCGGCAGGCAATGGGCCGCGCAGGTCCATGCCTTCAAGGCGCAGACGCTCCAGGGTTGGTTCGATGATGTCGATTTCTTCATGGCCCAGGTGGCCACCTTCACCGGCGTGGGGGTTGAGCCCACAGACCAGGATGCGTGGTTGGGCGATGCCGAACTTCTGTTGCAGGTCGGCGTGCAGGATGCGTGTTACACGCTCCAGTCGCTCGGGGGTAATGGCGTCGGCAATCTCGCGCAGGGGCAGGTGAGTGGTCACCAGCGCCACCCGCAGGTCGCCCGTTGCCAGCATCATCACCACTTGTTCGGTATGGGTCAGCTCAGCGAGGAATTCGGTATGCCCGGAAAAGGCGATGCCTGATTCGTTGATCACACCCTTGTGTACCGGGGCGGTGATCATCCCGGCAAAATCCCCGTCGATGCAGCCCTGGCCGGCACGGGTCAGGGTTTCCAGGACGAAGGCAGCGTTGGCCTTGTCCAGTTGCCCGGCCACGACCTTGGTCGCCAGCGGGGTATCCCATACGTACAGGCTGTTGGCCGGTGCCGGCAGATCAGGCCAGTTGCCCGGGCCCACCGGCAGCAGATCGACAACCACACCCAGCTGCGCGGCCCGCTCAATGAGCAGGTCGCGGCTGGTAATGGCAATCAGGGGGTGTGGCTGGGGGTGCGAGGCGAGCAGCAGGCACAGGTCAGGACCAATGCCGGCCGGCTCGCCGGGTGTCAGTGCGAAACGCTTGGGTGTCACTGGGCTGCCTGGTCGGTGCCTGTTTGGTCGGCACCAGGAAGCTTGTTCTCTACGTAGGCTTCGTCACGGATCTGACGCAACCAGGTTTGCAGCTCTTCGTCGTATTTGCGGTTACGCAGTACGGTCAGGGCTTGCTGCTCGCGGGCCTGGGTGGTGTTGTCAGTGGCGCGACGGCCAAGGACTTCCAGCACATGCCAGCCGTATTGGGTCTTGAACGGCTTGGACAGAACGCCTTGCGGGGTCTTGGCCATGACGTCCTGGAACTCTGGAACCAGTGCCTTCGGATCGATCCAGTTCAGATCGCCGCCGTTAAGCGCCGAACCCGGGTCTTCGGAATAGCTCTTCGCCAATTCGCCGAAGTCTTCGCCCGCTTCGATGCGGTCATAGAGCTTCTGGGCCAGTTCCTTGGTTTGGGCTTCGGTACGGATCTCGCTTGGCTTGACCAGGATGTGACGAACGTGAACTTCGTCCTTCATCTGCGCTTCTTCGCCACCGCGCTTGCCGAGCAACTTGAGGATGATGAAACCGCCAGGCGTACGGGCAGGCTGGGTGATGCCACCGACTTCCATGGCACTCAGCTCGCGGTCGAACGGTGGTGGCAGTTGCGCGGCTTTACGCCAGCCCATGTCACCGCCTTCGAGGGCGTTGTCGCTGCCGGACTGGGCAATGGCCATCTGGGCAAAGTCGGCACCTTGCTTGAGACGGTCATAGATAGCCTGGGTTTTCGCTGCGGCAGCATTGAGCTGTTCAGCGTTGGCGCTGTCTGGCGTAGGCACCAGGATGTTCGCCAGGTGCAGTTCTTCGGAAAGCTGCATCTTGCCAAGGTCGGAGGCGAGGAAGTTCTTCACTTCCTGCTCGGACACCTGAATCCGTTCGGCCACGCGACGCTGACGTACACGGCTGATGATCATTTCCCGGCGAATCTGGTCACGGGCGTCCTCATAGGACAGGCCGTCGTGAGCCAGGGCTGCGCGGAACTGATCAACACTCATGTTGTTGCGCTGGGCGATGGTGCCGACAGCCTGGTTCAATTCTTCGTCGCTGATACGGATACCGGAGCGATCGCCGATCTGCAGTTGCAGGTTTTCAACGATCAGGCGTTCAAGCACCTGCTGGTCCAGCACGCTGGTCGGCGGTACGCCGCCGCCACGCTTGGCGATGGTTTGCTGAACTTCCTTGACCCGTTGGTCCAGTTGGCTCTGCATGATCACGTCGTTATCGACGATGGCCACTACCTTGTCCAGCGGTTGAACCGCAGCGTGAGCTGCGGCGGTACCCAGGAACAGCGCGCCCAGCATCAGCGGGCGCAGACAATCAGAAAGCTTGGTCTTCACGTTCACGATAACCTTCAATGCCTTTGTCGAGGAAGCTCTCTACCTTGGCGCCGGTCAGGCCGCCGAGTCCTTTGAGGACAACTTGGAAGAAGAGCCCATGGTCACCCTTTTCGTTCAGCGGGGCAGCCTGGGTGTATTCGTCGTTGGAGACCCAGTAACGGTTGATCACACGCAGTTTCCAACAGCAGTTGTCGTACTCGAAACCACCAAAGGCTTCCAGGGTGCGGTTGCGGGCATAGTCATACTGCCAGCGGGTGATCAGGTTCCACTGCGGAATGATCGGCCACATCATCGAGAAGTCGTGTTGCTGGATTTTGTAGTAATCCTTCACGAAGTTGTCGGTGCCCGGAGTGCCATAGTCGCCGCCGAACTGCCACTTGCCGGTCGACTGGTTGTAGACGACCTGGTCATTGCGATAGCGGTAGCCGACGTTGATAACCTTGTTCGGGTTGTCTTCCGGCTGATAGTGGAACATCGCGCTGCCGGAGCGTGGGCTGTGGCTGTCGGTGTCCCAGTTATAGTCTGCAGTAGCGCGCCAGTCGCGGTTGAAGCGGAACTCGTAATCCAGTGCGATAGGCGAGACGTTCGAATGCGCATCGTCGCGGGTCTTGGCATCAATACCTGGCAACTGGACTTCGCGATCCTTGAAGTACAGGGCCTGGCCGATGGAGACGCGTTGACGCTCGAAACCGTTGTCCTGAATCCAGCGGCTGGTCACGCCGAGGGACAGTTTGTTCTCGTCGCCGATACGGTCGCTTCCGACGAAGCGGTTGTCGCGGAACAGCGATGAGTAGTTAAACGTTGTCTCGCTGGTGTCGAATACCGGAATGTCGGTTTGATCTTTCTCAGGTACATAGAGGTAGAACAAGCGTGGTTCCAGGGTTTGGCGATAGTTGTCGCCGAACCATTGGGTATTGCGGTCAAAGTAAAGGCCGCTATCGATACTGGCAATCGGTACTGCACGGTCCTCAGAGCTTTTGAAGCTCTCGCCAAGCGAGGAGGAGCCAAGGCGATTGGTGACCAGGTCATTCTTGCCGATGCTGTCCAAGTCCAGATCGTACTTGGTGTAAACGTACTTCAATTTCGGCGTGATGAAACCGTAGGTCCAGTTCAGTGGCAGCGAGACGCTAGGTGCCAGGTTCAGGCGGTTACCGTTCGCACGGTTCAGGCCGGCTACGTTTTTATCGAGTCGGTCAGATGTAAGGCCGTCCTCGTCGGTAAACGTGCCGTTCTCAAGGTCTCGTTCGAACCTGACTGCCTCAGTCTCGTAGGCAAACTCCAGACCGGCTGGATGATATGGCAGCGTGCCGTTGAACGTGAGCTGGGGCAGCCTGTTGTAAGGCGTAATATTGGAGATAGTCGCCAGCTGATAAGCTTGGACGTTCAATCGCGCCGTATAGCTGTCGCCGCGATAGCTTACGGAACCCTGTTGGTTGACGTATTCCTGGCTCTGAACGCCAATCTGGTACGACTTCAGGTCCTGGAAGTAATACGGGTCGCTGATCTTGGTGTAGTCGACCTGTGTCAGCAGGCGTGAATCCAGACCGCCCTTGTGCTGCCAGTTGAGCATGTAGCGGGTTTTTTCGTAGTCGGTCTGGTTTTTGCGCTCGTCGTTATCATCGTTCAGGTACGCGCCGCCGAACTGGCCTTCGCTGGACTTGGTGAGGTAGCGGAATTCGCCTTCCATCAACAGGCCGCGCTTGGTCATGTATTGCGGGTACAACGTGGCGTCGTAGTTCGGCGCCAGGTTGAAGTAGTACGGCGTAACCAGGGTAAAGCCAGTCTCGCTACCGGTGCTGAAGCTCGGCGGCAGGAAGCCGGATTGACGACGGTTGTCGATCGGGAAATAGATATACGGGGTGTAAAGGATCGGAATGTCCTTGACCCGCAACGTCACGTTGGTCGCGGTACCGAAACCGGTGGCCGGGTTGAGCGTGATGTTGTTGCCCTTGAGCTGCCAGGCGTTGCTGTTCGGCTCGCAGGTGGTGTACGTACCGTCCTTGAGACGGATGATCGCGTTCTCGGCACGCTTGGCGTACAGGGCGTTACCGCGGATGCGCGATTTGTGCATCACGTATTCGGCATTGTCGACCTTGGCGGCGCCGGTGTCCAGCTGGACTTCAGCGTGGTCGCCCACCAGCAGGGCACCGTTGTCGCGCAGACGGACGTTGCCGTTCAGCTCGCCACGGTTCTCGGCCTGGTACAGGTTGGCCTCGTCGGCCTCGACCTGCATGCTGCCCTGGCGCATGACGACGTCACCGGCCAGGGAAGCAACTTGTTGTTCCTGCTCGTAACGAGAGACCTTGGCGCCGATGAAGGTCGGCGCGTCGCTCTTGTTCGTCTTGTCGTTCATGCCAGGACGGATCGGCTCGATGTACGCGCCGGAGCAGTACGGGCCGGTTTCGGCCAGTTGTGCGGCGGTGAGCTTCTCGCGAGGGACCCAGTCCAGGTGGCTATAGTCGGCGCTGCGCGAACGCAGGCCGCGGCCCTTGGCTTCGGTGACCAGAGCGGTCTGCGGCACGGCCTCGGCGGTGCCGCCGGACTCGCCTTGCGGCGTGCCACTGGCAGAGCTGACGGCACTGCCGTCATGCACCGGGCGCGGTGGCAGCGGGGCTGCGGCCGTTTTCGGCGCGCAATCCCAGGCACCCGAAGCAGAGACTGAGCAGTCATACTGTTCCGCGGCGACCACGAATGAGGTGGCGAAAGGTTGCATGGCCAGCAGACTGCCGGTTACCAGCAACGGAAATTTTCTACGAAACGCGGGGGATTTCAATGCCATCTTATTAGTCCGGGCTTCCTGCGTGCCATCTGCCCGCGGTGTGGGCCGCACGCCTCTCGATGGTCTGAAAAAGATGCGTGATAATAAAGCATGACCCGCTTGACGGCTAGCGCCGTCGGAGACCCTTGTAATGCCCGACCAAGATCTACGTTTGCAACAGCTGAAAGTCTGGCTTGATGAGCAATTGCCAGGCCTCTTTACCACCCAGGGCTGGGGTGTCGTACCCCCGGCCACGTTGACTGCGGCCAGCAGTGACGCGAGTTTCAGGCGTTACTTCCGGTGGGAGGGAGGAGGTCGCAGTTTTGTCGTGATGGACGCTCCACCCCCCCAGGAAAACTGCAAACCTTTCGTCGATATCGCTCATTTACTCGGTCAATCGGGAATAAATGTTCCGAAAATTTATGCGCAAGATCTGCTTCGCGGCTTTCTTTTGCTTAACGACCTGGGGAAAAAAACTTATCTGGACGTGATTACGGCTGAAAATGCCGATCAATTGTTCGCCGATGCCATAGACGCATTGTTGGCTTTCCAGCAATTGCCGATGGAAGCCCCGTTGCCCAGTTATGACGTCGCGCTGTTACGTCGGGAGCTGGAATTGTTTCCTGAATGGTACGTTCGCCGGGAGCTGGGCATCGAGTTTGACGCCCGGCAGCTTGGCCTGTGGCAACGCGTCAGCGAATACCTGATCGACAGCGCCCTGGCCCAGCCCAAGGTCCTGGTGCATCGCGACTATATGCCACGCAACCTGATGATCAGCGAGCCGAATCCCGGCGTGCTGGACTTCCAGGACGCGGTCTACGGCCCGGTGACCTACGACATCACGTGCCTGTTCAAGGACGCCTTCCTCAGTTGGCCGCAGGCCCGCGTGCGGGAATGGCAGCGCGGTTACTGGCAACGCGCCGGCGCGCTGGGTATCCCGGTGCAGGCGGACTTCGAGGAGTTCCTGCGGGCCAGCGACCTGATGGGCGTGCAGCGTCACCTCAAGGTGATCGGCATCTTTGCGCGCATCTGCCATCGCGATGGCAAGCCGCGCTACCTGGCGGACGTGCCGCGCTTCTTCGCTTATATAGAGGCGGTGCTCGCGGACCGGCCAGAGTTGAGCGAACTGGGTGAATTGCTGGCGAGCCTGCGCGTCGAGGCGGTGGTATGAAGGCCATGATCCTGGCCGCCGGCAAAGGTGAGCGGATGCGCCCGCTGACCTTGCACACGCCCAAGCCGCTGATCCAGGCCGGCGGCAAGCGCCTGATCGAGTACCACCTCGAGGCGCTGGCGAAAGCGGGCTTCACCGATATTGTCATCAACCATGCGTGGCTCGGCCAGCAGATCGAAGGCTATCTGGGCGATGGCTCGCAGTACGGCGTACGCATCCAGTACTCGGCCGAAGGCGAGCCGCTGGAAACCGGCGGCGGGATCTTCAAGGCCTTGCCGCTGCTGGGGGACGAACCGTTCCTGGTGGTCAATGGCGACATCTGGACCGACTACGACTTCGCCAGCCTCCACCAGCCGCTGGATGGGCTGGCCCACCTGGTGATGGTCGACAACCCGCCGCACCATCCGTCCGGCGGTGATTTCTACCTGAAGGACGGCGCGCTTCATGATGCCGCCGCCGGTGCCGATAACCTGACCTTCAGTGGCATTTCCGTACTCCACCCCCAGCTGTTCGCGGGTTGCAGTGCGGGTGCCTTCAAGCTGGCGCCGCTGTTGCGTGACGCCATGGCGAAAGGGTTGGTGACGGGGGAACACATGAACGGACGCTGGATCGATGTCGGGACGCTGGAGCGCCTGGCGCAAGTCGAAACCCTGTTGACAGCGGGGCACTAGGATGTTGTGGCCAGGGACTCTGATCGGAGCCGGGGCGGGCTTTGCCATTGCCAGCATTCCGGGGGCCATGTTGGGCGCACTGCTGGGCCAGGCGCTGGACCGGCGCCTGGAACTGCAAAGCTGGGCCCAGTTACGCGAGCGCCTTGGCGGGCGGCCGGCGCTGCGCAATGACGAGTTGCTGTTCGTGTTGCTCGGCCGCCTGGCCAAGAGCAACGGCCGGGTGGTGGACGGGCATATCCAGCAGGCCCGCCAGGAAATGCGCTCGCTGGACATGGCCGAGCCGGCCCAGCGCCGTGCGATTGCCGCGTTCAATCGAGGTAAATCCGGCTCGGACCGGGTACGCAGTTACCTGGGCGTGCTCAAGGCCCAGCCCCATGCGGCGGAAGGTGTGCTGCGTGCCTGTTGGCGCATGGCCTGGGCGGACGGCAAGGCCAGTACGGCCGAGCGCGAGTTGATTGAACAATGGGGCAAATGGCTGGGTTGGACGGTCCAGCAGATCCAGGCGCTGGCGGCTGACTATGAGCCGGAGCGCAAGCCGTTGGCCAATCGTGGCGGGGCTTATCAGGAGGCGTTGCGGATTCTGGGGGTGACGTCGACCACCGAACCTTCGGTGATCAAGCGCGCTTACCGGCGCCTGCTGAGCCGGCACCACCCGGACAAGATTGCCGGCAGTGGCGCCAGCCCCGCACAAGTGCGCGAGGCGACCGAGCGCACCCGCGAGCTGCACAACGCCTATGCGCTGATTCGCGAAAGGCGAGACTTTCGCTAACAGAATTATCAGGCGCTGCTTTTTTATGGCGTAAACCGGATCAACTGTGGGAGTGGCGGTGCGACGATTCGACTTGCTCGCGAATGCGGTGGATCAGTAACAGATGCAGTGACTGACTCACCGCATTCGCGAGCAAGCCCGCTCCCACATTTTGTTCTCCAGTGTTTTTGAGATTTACGATCAGTCTCCGGGATTTTGCGGGCTCAACCACCCGCGAATCCGCCGGTACAGCTGCTCTTGTCCGGCCTGGCTGTTATCGGGGAAGGCCTTCAACGACACCTGCTTGTAGCTGTCATTCTTCAAACGCTTGCTGGCCTGGGAACGTTCCTGGGCCGCTTTGCGTGCCTGGACGTTGTCCTGATAGAAAAAATCTGCCGTGGCCAGCTTCAGTTTCGGTGCCAGTTGTTGCAGGTCCGGGGCACGGCCCGCCGGGGTCTGCGCGGCCACCATGACAAATTTCTGCACCTGCGCCGGTTGTTTTTCACTCAGGTAACGCGCGGCCCACCAGGCGCCGGTGCCGTGGCCGAGCAATACGACGCTGCGGGCATTCTGGGTCTGGGCGAAGGCGAGGGCGGCGTCAATGCGCGCGAAGATTCGCGTGGCGTCGGTCTTGTCTTGTTCATCGGTGCCGGGAACCACGGCCGGGTCAGTGCCTTCCGCTTCGGCGCTGGCGGCTTGCTCCACGGGTTTGGCGACGGTGCTGGCGTCTTTGCTGCTGGTCTCCACGGTCGCCTTGGGCGATTCGATGACGCGGGGTGGCAAGGTGTCCAGGGTCAGGTCCGGCAGCGACAAGCTCAGGGTGCCCCAGGAAGCGTCCGGCAATTTCTTGCGCAACGGCGCGATTGCTTGAGGCCAGTCAGCACTTTCGCCGTTGCCCGGGACGATAATCACCACGCCTTCAGGCTCACCGCTGTTGGCCGGCTTCCACAAAGCCAGGAAAGAATCGCTGCCAGCCTGCAACTGTTGTTGTTCCTGCTGCGGGATTTGTCGTTCCAGGGCGTTGGCTTCTTCCTGGCTGCGCTCCGGCAAGGGCTGGCGCACCACCGGCTTTTCCGGGGCGGGAGCGGGAGTGTCGGCGGCCTCGACACAAAAGGCGCTGGTAAACAGCAGCGACAGGCACAATGCTGGCAGTGCCGAGCGGTGGGAAAGTGGCATCGTTGATTTCCGGCCAGAAGTGATTCCGGCAGCCTAATGGGTTGGTCAGTATTTGTCAGTGATATGAGACGTGGATCATGGGTTTTCGCTACCTGCTGGTTATCGGCTGTATATGCTTTCCCTTGATCGCGGGCGCCGTGCCTGCGCCTGCCACTCACCAGGCGCAGCTCGATGCCGGCCAGCGCGAATGGCTCGAACAGCATCCCGACCTGCGGGTCGGGCTGGTGTTACAGGCGCCTTATGCCCAATACGATCGGCGCTTGCAGCGGCTGTCCGGGGCCAACGTCGAATTGATGCAGTGGCTGGCCAAGGCGCTGAATATCGAACTGACCTGGCGCAACTTTCCCAATCAGGAGCAACTGGAGGCGGCGGTGCGTGACGGCGAGGTCGACCTCGCCCCCGGCCTGCTGCAAACCCCGGCCGGCCTGCGCCTGTGGTTGTTCTCCGATCCGTATATGCGGGTGCCCCAGCACATTGTCGGGGTTCGTGATGGCAGCACCGCCGTCGACCTGGAGAAACTCGACGACCAATCCCGCGTCTCCGTGCGCATGCCCAGCGCAGTGGCGGATTACCTGCGCAGCACCTACCCGAGTCTCAACCTGCAAGGCGTGCCCATGGAGCGCCAGGCCCTGCAATTGCTGGTGAGCCAGCAGGCGCGGTATGCGGTGGTGGATGAGGCGCAATTGAGCCGGTTGTCGGGCGAAACCGAGTTCGCCGGCCTTGCCGTGGTCGGCGATATCGGCCTGCCGCAATTGCTGCGGGTGGCCACGCGGCGCGACTGGCCCGAGCTGGCCGATATCATGCAAAGCGCATTGCGCGCGATTCCCGCTCGTGATCTGGACCAGTTGCACAGCCGCTGGCTGCAGCCCAAATACCCACGGGTGACCGAGTCCCCCGGCTTCTGGCAAAACCTCACGTTGCTGCTGGGCCTGCTATTGCTCGCCAGCCTGGCCGTGGTGTTCTGGCAGCGCCGCCAGCAACGCGGCCTGGAGCATAATCTGCTGGCCGCCCGCGAAGAAAGCGCCGCCCGCGCCGCCGGTGCCGAAGCCTTGCGCCTGACCCAGTTCTCCATCGACCAAAGCACCGTCGGTATCCTCTGGGTCAATTGGGACAGCCATGTGCGCTACGCCAATCAGGCGGCGGAAACCATGCTCGGCTACGCCCCCGGCGCCCTGATCGAACGCCCGCTGATCGAATTCGACCCGACGCTGACCATGGACCGCTGGCTCAACCTGTGGAAGCGCGCCCGGGCCAGCGAAGACGGGCCACAGAGTTTTGCCACCAATTGCCTGCGCGCCGATGGCAGCGTATTGCCAGCCGATGTGTCCCTGAGTTTCCTGCGCTTTGCCGACGGCGAATACCTGGTGGTCTACCTCAACGATGTCACCGAGCGTCGCCGGGCCCTCGCGGCCTTGCAGGAAAGTGAGGCGCGGCTGCAAGGGATCGCCGCCAATGTGCCGGGGCTGGTGTTTCGCCTGGAGCGCTTGCCGCGCAGCGAGGCGATCGAGTTCGCCTACATCAGCCAGGGCAGCGAGGGCCTGGTGGGTTACGCGCCGGAAGTGCTCAGCCATCCGGCCATGGGCATTCGCAGCCTGGTGCATCCCGACGACCGCGCCAGTTATCACCGCACCCAGGACCAGGCCATCGAGACCGAGAGCAACTGGGCCTGGCAGGGCCGCATCCTGACTCGCCTGGGCGAGCAGCGCTGGGCCGATATCAAGGCCGTGACCCGACGCCTGGAAGACGGCGCCGTGGTCTGGGACGGAATTGTCTGGGACATCAGCGAGAGCAAACGCATCGAGCTGGAGCTGGACGCCTCCCGCGCGCAATTGCGGGAATTGTCGGCCCACCTGGAAACCGTGCGCGAGGAAGAGAAGGCCCGCATCGCCCGGGAAGTGCACGACGAGTTGGGACAGATGCTCACCGTGCTCAAGCTGGAAACCTCGATGTGCGAGCTGACCTACGCCCAACTGGATCCTGGCCTGCACGAGCGGCTGAACAGCATGAAGCGCCTGATCGCCCAACTGTTCCAACTGGTACGCGATGTGGCCACCGCCTTGCGTCCGCCGATTCTCGATGCCGGGATTGCCTCGGCGATCGAATGGCAGGCCCGGCGTTTCGAGGCCCGCACGCAGATTCCGTGCCTGGTGCAGGTGCCGGATAATCTGCCGGCGCTGAGCGACGCCAAGGCCATCGGCCTGTTCCGCATCCTGCAGGAGGCACTGACCAATGTGATGCGCCATGCCCAGGCGCATACTGTCGAGCTGACGCTGGTGGTGGAGGGCGCGCACCTGCGCCTGACCATCAGCGACGACGGCGCAGGTTTCGTCCAGGCCCCCGGGCGCCCGGTATCGTTTGGCCTGGTGGGCATGCGCGAGCGGGTGCTGATCATGGGCGGGCAGTTGAGCCTGGACAGCGCATTGGGCGAAGGCACCACCCTGAGTGTGACGGTGCCGCTGGATTGATAACCAAAAGAAGAGGACATCCACAGTGATCCGTGTACTGGTAGCTGAAGACCACACCATCGTTCGCGAAGGCATCAAGCAACTGATCGGACTGGCCAAGGACCTGCTGGTGGTGGGCGAGGCGAGCAATGGCGAGCAGTTGCTGGAGACCCTGCGCCACGTCCCCTGCGAGGTGGTGTTGCTGGACATCTCGATGCCTGGCGTCAACGGCCTGGAAGCCATCCCGCGGATCCGTGCGCTGAACAATCCCCCGGCGATCCTGGTGCTGTCGATGCACGACGAAGCGCAAATGGCCGCCCGTGCGCTGAAGGTCGGTGCCGCCGGCTATGCCACCAAGGACAGCGACCCGGCGCTGTTGCTGACCGCGATCCGCAAGGTCGCGGCGGGCGGGCGGTACATCGACCCGGACCTGGCCGACCGCATGGTCTTCGAAGTCGGCCTCACCGATTCCCGCCCATTGCACTCGTTGTTGTCGGAGCGCGAGTTCTCGGTATTCGAGCGCCTGGCCCAGGGCGCCAACGTCAACGACATCGCCCAGCAGTTGGCGTTGAGCAGCAAAACCATCAGTACCCACAAGGCGCGCCTGATGCAAAAGCTCAATATCACCTCCCTGGCGGAACTGGTGAAGTACGCCATGGAGCACAAACTCCTATAGCGGCATACCTGTTTGCGACTACCTGCCGAGCGCCGCGCTGCCCGGTCTTGCTGCTTGTAGCGTGGGGTTTGTAACTGCTCTGTTCTATCCCCGCCATCCGTGTAGGGCAATCCCTACCCCAAACCTTCCATCCTGCTGATGCCAATCTCTCCGGGCCCCCGATTTGCGCGGCCTTGCCCTGGGACTACGCTTGTTCCACGGCAGTCCAAAACAAAAAGGTGCGGGTATGAGCGAGGTGGATTCAAATGATGTGCTGGTCAGCTTTCGTGGCGTGCAGAAGAGCTACGACGGCGAGAACCTGATCGTCAAAGACCTCAACCTGGAGATTCGCAAGGGCGAGTTCCTGACCCTGCTCGGGCCGTCCGGGTCTGGCAAGACCACCAGCCTGATGATGCTCGCCGGTTTCGAAACCCCCACCGCCGGCGAGATCCAGCTGGCCGGCCGCTCCATCAACAACGTGCCGCCCCACAAGCGCGACATCGGCATGGTGTTCCAGAACTACGCGCTGTTCCCGCACATGACCGTCTCCGAGAACCTGGCGTTTCCGCTCTCTGTACGCGGCCTGAGCAAGACCGACATCAGCGAGCGGGTCAAGCGTGTACTGAGCATGGTCCAGCTCGATGCCTTCGCCCAGCGCTACCCGGCGCAACTCTCCGGTGGCCAGCAGCAGCGGGTGGCCCTGGCCCGGGCGCTGGTGTTCGAGCCACAGCTGGTGCTGATGGACGAACCCCTCGGCGCCCTCGACAAGCAACTGCGCGAACACATGCAGATGGAGATCAAGCACCTGCACCAGCGCCTCGGCGTGACGGTGGTGTACGTGACCCACGACCAGGGCGAAGCACTGACCATGTCCGACCGGGTGGCGGTGTTCCACCAGGGCGAGATCCAGCAGATCGCTGCCCCGCGTACCTTGTACGAAGAACCGAAAAACACCTTCGTCGCCAACTTCATTGGCGAGAACAACCGCCTCAATGGCCGCCTGCACAGCCACACTGGCGACCGCTGCGTGGTCGAACTGGCGCGCGGCGAAAAGGTCGAGGCGCTGGCGGTGAACGTCGGCCAGGTCGGCGGCCCGGTGACCCTGTCGGTGCGCCCCGAGCGCGTCAGCCTGAATGGCTCCAGTGAAAGCTGCGTCAACCGATTCTCCGGGCGCGTGGCCGAGTTCATCTACCTGGGCGACCACGTACGGGTGCGCCTGGAAGTCTGCGGCAAGACCGATTTTTTTGTGAAACAACCGATCGCCGAGCTGGACACAGCCCTGGCGGTCGGCGACGTGGTACCGATTGGCTGGCAAGTCGAGCACGTTCGCGCACTCGACCCACTTCTAGAGGCGAATTGATCGCCCCCTTGCTTCACCAACCTCGCACGTGGAGAGAACAACAATGTTGAGATCCCTGAAATATTCCGCCCTGGCTCTGAGCTTGATGGGCGCGACACAGGCCATGGCAGGCCCTGATTTGACGGTGGTGTCCTTTGGTGGCGCGAACAAGGCGGCGCAGGTCAAGGCCTTCTATGCACCGTGGGAAAGCGCGGGCAACGGCAAGATCGTCGCCGGTGAATACAACGGTGAAATGGCCAAGGTCAAGGCCATGGTCGACACCAAGAGCGTGTCCTGGGACCTGGTGGAAGTGGAGTCGCCGGAACTGTCCCGTGGCTGTGACGAAGACATGTTCGAGCCCCTGGACCCGAAACTGTTCGGCAACCCGGGCGACTACGTGAAGGGCGCGATCCAGCCGTGCGGCGTGGGTTTCTTCGTGTGGTCCACGGTGCTGGCCTACAACGCCGACAAACTGAAAGCACCGCCAGGCGGCTGGGCCGATTTCTGGGACACCAAGAAATTCCCAGGCAAACGCGGCCTGCGCAAGGGCGCCAAGTACACCCTGGAATTCGCCTTGATGGCTGACGGTGTGGCGCCGAAGGATGTGTACAAGGTGCTGGCCGGCAAAGATGGCCAGGACCGTGCGTTCAAGAAGCTCGATGAGCTCAAGCCGTATATCCAGTGGTGGGAAGCGGGCGCCCAACCGCCGCAGTACCTCGCTTCTGGCGACGTGGTGATGAGTTCTGCCTACAACGGCCGGATCGCTGCCGTGCAGAAAGAAAGCAATTTGAAAGTGGTGTGGAACGGCGGGATCTACGATTTCGACGCCTGGGCCATTCCAAAAGGCCTGGCCAAGGACCGTGCTGACGCGGCGAAGAAGTTCATCGCCTTCTCGGTGCAGCCGCAGCAGCAGAAGACCTATTCGGAAAACATCGCCTACGGTCCGGCCAATACGCAAGCCGTACCGTTGCTGGCGAAGGACATCCTGAAAGACATGCCGACTACCCCGGAAAACATCGCCAATCAGGTGCAGATCGACGTGAGCTTCTGGGCGGATAACGGTGAGCAATTGGAGCAGCGCTTCAATTCCTGGGCTGCCAAGTAACCACCGCACCCAGGGTGGATGGGCTTTTTGTGGCGAGGGGGCTTGTCCCCCGTTGGGCTGCGAAGCGGCCCCAAAACCAGCCACCGCGGTCAGTCTAATAAACCACAGTGGCTTTACTGGGGCTGCTGCGCAGCCCAACGGGGGACAAGCCCCCTCGCCACAGGTGTGGGCCTTCACAGGTCTGCATTCTTTTTTACGATCCGGAGTTCGCCATGGCCCTCGCCATTCCCAGCCCCACCCTGAAACAGCGCCTGGCGCGTGCCGAGCGGCTCAACCGCTGGAAGGCCCAGGCCCTGATCGCGCCATTGGTGGTGTTTTTGCTGCTGGTGTTCCTGGTACCGATTGTGGCGCTGCTCTACAAAAGCGTCGGCAACCCGGAAGTGGTGGGCGGCCTGCCGCGCACGGTGGTGGCGGTGACGGCCTGGGACGGTCGTGGCTTGCCGGGCGAGCCGGTGTATCAAGCCATCAGCGAGGACCTGGGCGAAGCCCGGAAAAACTCGACCCTGGGCGACCTCTCCAAACGCTTGAACATGGAGCTGGCGGGCTATCGCAGCCTGCTGACGAAAACCGCGCGGGCGCTGCCGTTCACCGAAGCGCCTGCCTCCTATAAAGAAGCGCTGGAAAACCTCGACGAACGCTGGGGCGACCCGGCGTACTGGCAGGCGATCCGGCGCAACACCACCAGCCTCACGCCATACTACTTGCTGGCCGCCGTCGATCACCGCATCGACGACCTCGGCGAAATCGCCCCGGCCACCCCGGACCAGGCGATCTACCTCGATATCTTCGCCCGTACGTTCTGGATGGGCCTGGTCATCACCGTGTGCTGCCTGCTGCTGGCCTATCCGTTGGCTTACCTGCTGGCCAACTTGCCGGCGCGGCAAAGCAATTTGCTGATGATCCTGGTGCTGCTGCCGTTCTGGACCTCGGTGCTGGTGCGCGTGGCGGCCTGGATCGTGTTGCTGCAGTCCGGCGGCTTGATCAACAGCGCGCTGATGGGCATGGGGCTGATCGATAAACCCGTCGAGTTGGTGTTCAACCGGCTGGGGGTCTACATCTCCATGGTGCACATCCTGCTGCCCTTCATGATCTTGCCGATCTACAGCGTGATGAAAGGCATCTCTCCCACCTACATGCGGGCGGCAATCTCCCTGGGCTGCCACCCATTCGCCAGCTTCTGGCGCGTGTACTTCCCGCAGACCTACGCAGGCGTTGGTGCCGGCTGCTTGTTGGTGTTCATTTTGGCGATCGGCTACTACATCACCCCGGCCTTGCTGGGCAGCCCGAACGACCAGATGGTCAGCTACTTCGTGGCCTTCTACACCAACACCAGCATCAACTGGGGCATGGCCACGGCCTTGGGCGGCTTGTTGCTGCTGGCCACCGTGGTGCTGTACCTGATCTACAACTGGCTGGTGGGCGCCAGCCGCCTGCGCCTGAGCTAAGGAGACCGTTGCGATGCTGAGCCCTTATATGTCGCCCGTGGAACGGGTCTGGTTCTACAGCTTGCGGATCCTCTGCGGCCTGATCCTGTTGTTCCTGATCTTGCCGGTGCTGGTGATCATCCCGCTGTCGTTCAACAGTGGAAGTTTCCTGGTTTACCCGCTGCAAGGTTTCTCGCTGCACTGGTACCAGGATTTCTTCGGCTCGGCGGAATGGATGCGCGCCCTGAAGAACAGCATCATCGTGGCTCCGGCGGCTACAGTGCTGGCGATGGTGTTCGGCACGCTGGCGGCGATTGGCCTGACCCGGGGGCACTTTCCCGGCAAGGCGCTGGTGATGGCCCTGGTGATTTCGCCGATGGTAGTGCCCGTGGTGATTATCGGTGTGGCCAGTTACCTGTTCTTCGCGCCGCTGGGCCTGGGCAACAGCTTCTTCTCGCTGATCGTGGTGCACGCGGTACTGGGCGTGCCGTTTGTGATCATCACCGTGTCGGCGACCTTGCAGGGGTTCAACCATAACCTGGTGCGGGCGGCGGCCAGCCTGGGCGCGTCACCGCTGACGGCGTTTCGTCGGGTGACCTTGCCGTTGATTGCCCCGGGGGTGATCTCCGGGGCGCTGTTCGCCTTTGCCACCTCGTTCGATGAAGTGGTAGTGACGCTGTTCCTCGCCGGGCCCGAGCAGGCAACCTTGCCACGGCAGATGTTCAGCGGCATCCGTGAAAATCTCAGCCCTACCATTGCCGCCGCAGCGACCTTGTTGATCGCGTTCTCGGTGGTGTTGTTGCTGACCCTGGAATGGCTGCGCGGGCGCAGCGAGAAACTGCGTACGGCCCAGGTCTAAAGCCAAACAGAGATCAAAATGTGGGAGCGGGCTTGCTCGCGAAGGCGGTGTGTCAGTCAACAGAGATATCGACTGGCCTACCGCCTTCGCGAGCAAGCCCGCTCCCACATTGGGTTTGTGTCTATTCAGTAGCTGAATGCAAGACAACCAGCCCAAGTCAGCTAATCTTGTGCCAGCCCATAACTGATAAGAGGCCGCGCACATGAGTACTTCCTCATTCAAGATCGCCCACAAACTGCTCACCGGCCCAGGCGCCATCGAGCAACTGGCCGCCGAGCTGACGCGGCTGGATGTCGACAACCCGCTGATTGTCACCGATGCGGCACTGGTCAAATCCGGCACCGTGGCGCTGGCGCTGGAACACCTGGGCGAACGGACCTACGAGATTTTCGACCGCGTGCTGCCCGACCCGGAAATCGCCATCGTCGAGGACTGCATGCGCGTCTACCGCGAAGGCGGGCATGACGGCCTGATCGGCGTCGGCGGCGGCAGTGCCATCGACATCGCCAAGAGCGTGGCGGCCTACGCCGGTTACCACGGCGCCCTGGCCGACCTGTTCGGCGTGGACCAGGTGCCGCGCAAAGGCCCGCCGCTGATCGCGATTCCCACCACCGCCGGCACCGGTTCGGAGGTGACCAACGTGGCGATTCTGTCGGACAAGGTCGCGCAACTGAAAAAAGGCATCGTCAGTGATTACCTGCTGCCGGACGTGGCCCTGATCAGCCCGCAGATGACCCTGACTTGCCCCCGCAGCGTCACCGCCGCCAGTGGGGTGGACGCATTGGTGCACGCCATCGAATCCTACCTGTCGCTGAATGCCTCGCCGATCACCGATGCGCTGGCCATCGGGGCGATCAAACTGATCGCCAAGGCGTTGCCCAAGGCCTACGCCAACCCCGCCAACCTTGAGGCCCGGGACGACATGGCCACCGCCAGCCTGATGGCCGGGATGGCGTTCGGGAATGCCGGCGTGGGCGCGGTGCATGCGTTGGCCTACCCGTTGGGCGGGCGTTTCAACATCGCCCACGGCGTAAGCAACGCCTTGCTGCTGCCCTACGTGATGCACTGGAACAAGCTGGCGTGTGTGGAGCGCATGCAGGAGATAGCCGAGGCCATGGGCGTGAATATCACGGGGTTGAGTGCGGTGGATGCCGCCGACCAGGCCGTCGATGCGATGACGCGACTGTGTGCCGCAGTCGAGATTCCGTCCGGCCTGCGCAGCTTCGGTGTGCCTGAAGACGCGATCCCGGCCATGGCGGTAGAAGCGGCGGGGATCGAGCGGCTGATGCGCAACAATCCGCGCAAGCTCAGCGCCGCTGATATCGAGAAAATCTACCGGGCAGCTTATTAACCATTGAGCGAGGTCACGGTGCGCGCGGCAAAGCATGAGGTATACAATGCGCGCCATCGTGATTTAGCTCAAAAAGGTGCGTCATGCAGCCCTTCGTCATTGCTCCATCGATTCTCTCCGCCGACTTCGCCCGCCTGGGCGAGGAAGTGGACAAGGTGTTGGCCGCCGGTGCCGACTTCGTTCACTTCGATGTCATGGACAACCACTATGTGCCGAACCTGACCATTGGTCCGATGGTCTGCGCCGCCCTGCGTAAATACGGCGTGACCGCGCCTATCGATGCGCACTTGATGGTCAGCCCGGTGGACCGCATCGTCGGTGACTTCATCGAAGCCGGCGCGACCTACATCACCTTCCACCCGGAAGCCACGTTGCACGTGGACCGCACCCTGCAACTGATCCGCGAGGGCGGTTGCAAGGCGGGCCTGGTGTTCAACCCGGCCACGCCGCTGAGCGTGCTTGAGTACGTGATGGACAAAGTCGACATGGTGTTGCTGATGAGCGTCAACCCGGGCTTCGGCGGGCAGAAGTTCATCCCCGGCACCCTCAACAAGCTGCGTGAAGCGCGGGCGCTGATCGATGCGTCGGGCCGTGATATCCGCCTGGAGATCGACGGTGGCGTCAACGTCAACAACATCCGCGAAATCGCCGCGGCCGGTGCCGACACCTTTGTGGCCGGTTCGGCAATCTTCAATGCCCCGGACTATCAGGAAGTGATCGCCAAGATGCGTGCAGAACTGGCGCTGGCGCGTCCATGAGTGGCTTTGAGCAACTGTTCCCCGGCAAACTGCCACGGCTGGTGATGTTCGATCTGGACGGTACGTTGATCGATTCAGTGCCGGACCTGGCCGCGGCGGTGGACCAGATGCTGCTCAAGCTGGGGCGCAAGCCGGCGGGTATCGAGTCGGTGCGCGAGTGGGTCGGCAATGGCGCGCAGATGCTGGTGCGTCGGGCCTTGGCCAACAACATCGAGGCCGAGGGTGTCGATGATGTGGAAGCCGAGCATGCGCTTGAGCTGTTCAACGTGGCCTACGAAAACGGCCACGAACTGACCGTGGTTTATCCCGGCGTGCGCGACACCCTGAAATGGCTGCACAAGCAGGGCGTGGAAATGGCCCTGATCACCAACAAGCCGGAGCGTTTCGTCGCACCGCTGTTGGACCAGATGAAGATCGGCCGGTATTTCCGCTGGATCATCGGCGGCGATACCTTGCCGCAGAAGAAGCCCGACCCGGCCGCGCTGTTCTTCGTGATGAAAATGGCCAATATCCCGGCGTCCCAATCGCTGTTTGTCGGCGATTCGCGCAGTGATGTGCTGGCGGCGAAAGCGGCGGGGGTCAAGTGTGTGGCCTTGAGTTACGGCTACAACCATGGCCGGCCGATTGCCGAAGAATCCCCGGCGCTGGTGATTGATGACCTGCGCCTGTTAATCCCCGGTTGCTTGGGAACGGGCGCTGAGATAACGTTGCCCGACGCTGTTCCATCCCCTTCTGGAAATCCCATCGTGGTGGTCACTCGCAAACTCTGGATGAAAGTCATCAAGGCCCTGGCCCGCTGGCGTTGGCGCGCCTGACTGATCCTCGCCGCGCTGCGGCACGTTTGCACACCTGACCGTTAGACCCTCAAGCCACGAGGCACCTCATGATCCGCGAAGAATTCCTGCGTTTGGCCGCTGCCGGCTACAACCGTATCCCCATGGCCTGCGAAACCCTGGCCGACTTCGACACCCCGCTGTCGATCTACCTGAAACTGGCCGACGAGCCCAACTCCTATCTGCTGGAGTCGGTGCAGGGCGGCGAGAAGTGGGGCCGTTATTCGATCATCGGCCTGCCGTGCCGCACGGTGCTGCGGGTACATGATCACCATGTGAGCATCACCCTGGACGGCGTCGAGATCGAAAGCCACGATGTGGAAGACCCGCTGGCCTTCGTCGAGGAATTCAAGGCGCGCTACAACGTGCCGACCATCGCCGGCCTGCCGCGCTTCAACGGCGGCCTGGTGGGTTACTTCGGCTACGACTGCGTGCGCTACGTGGAAAAACGCCTGGGCAAATCCCCGAACCCCGATCCGTTGGGTGTGCCGGACATTCTGCTGATGGTTTCCGACGCGGTGGTGGTGTTCGACAACCTCGCGGGTAAGATGCACGCGATCGTGTTGGCGGATCCTTCCCAGGCCGATGCGTTCGAGCAAGGCCAGGCGAGCCTGGAAGCGCTGCTGGAAAAACTGCGCCAGCCGATCACCCCGCGTCGCGGCCTGGACCTCAGCCGCCCACCGGCGGCTGACCCGGTGTTCCGCTCCAGCTTTACCCAGGATGACTACGAGCGTGCGGTCGATACCATCAAGGAATATATCCTTGCCGGTGACTGCATGCAGGTGGTGCCGTCGCAACGCATGTCCATCGACTTCAAGGCCGCGCCGATTGATTTGTACCGGGCGCTGCGCTGCTTCAACCCGACGCCGTACATGTACTTCTTCAACTTTGGCGACTTCCACGTCGTGGGCAGTTCGCCGGAAGTGCTGGTGCGGGTCGAAGACAACCTGATCACCGTACGCCCGATTGCCGGCACGCGCCCTCGCGGTGCGACCGAAGAGGCGGACCTGGCGCTGGAACAGGACCTGTTGAGCGACGACAAGGAAATCGCCGAGCACTTGATGCTGATCGACCTGGGCCGCAATGACACCGGGCGTGTCTCGGAAATCGGTTCGGTGAAACTCACCGAGAAGATGGTGATCGAGCGTTACTCCAACGTGATGCACATCGTGTCCAACGTCACCGGCGAGCTGAAGGCCGGGTTGACGGCGATGGATGCACTGCGGGCGATCCTGCCGGCGGGCACCTTGTCCGGCGCACCGAAGATTCGCGCGATGGAAATCATCGACGAGCTGGAGCCGGTGAAGCGGGGTGTGTATGGCGGCGCGGTGGGGTATTTCGCCTGGAACGGCAATATGGACACTGCGATCGCGATCCGTACGGCGGTGATCAAGGACGGCGAACTGCATGTGCAGGCGGGCGGCGGGATCGTGGCCGACTCGGTACCGGCCCTGGAATGGGAAGAGACGCTGAACAAGCGCCGGGCGATGTTCCGCGCGGTGGCGTTGGCTGAGCAGACCCCGCAGGGCTGAAGTCAGACGTAGATCAAAAATGTGGGAGCGGGCTTGCTCGCGAAGGCGGTGTATCAGTCGATATATAAGGTGACTGTCGCACCGCTTTCGCGAGCAAGCCCGCTCCCACATTTGGTATTTGTCAGTTTCAAGTCCGAGTCAGAAATCCAGACTCACCCCGACACTCAGCCCTTGCTGGGTAAAGTTGTCATCCTTTCTCACGTTATAGGCCGCGTTCAACGCCAGGTCCTTGGTCACCTTGTGGGTAATCCCCAGGTTCAAGCGATCCGAATTGCTGCGTGGCGTGTAGCCGTCCAGTTTGAAATCAATCCCCGGCACGCTGTTGAGGGACATGCCCACTCGCTGCGTATCGTTTTCAAACTCGTGCTCGTGGGCCACTTCGCCAAACACCAGGGTTTGCGGGGTGAAGCGGTAGTTGGCTTGTAATCCGATTCCCAAACGCTTGGAGTCGCGCTGTTGGTCATCAAAGGTCAGCGCGGTGGAACGGGCATCTTTCTCCGAATAACCATTCACCTCGACCCGCGAATAGTCAGCGCTGATAAAGGGTGAGAAGTGCCATTCGCTGTTCGGCTCGGCGATGTCATACCCAACCCGTGCGCTCAATGCCCATAGCCAGCCGTCGGTGTCGCCTTTCTCGGTGCCTTCGCTGATGCCCAGGGCGAACTTGCGCTTGAGGTTGTCGAAGTCCAGTTTGCCGCCGGTCAATGCGGCGTCGGCCCACCAGTGATCTTCCTGATATTGGGCGAACGCGGTGCCCAGGTAGCTGTTGAGCTTGTAGTCCGAATCGCTGGCGCCGGCCTCAAGACTCTGGCGATAGAAGCCTGCTGCCACACCCACGCGCCACTCGTCATTGACCCTGTAGCTGCCACCGATGTTCAGGTTATAGCCGCTGCCGTCACCGCTGGCCGAGCTGTTCTGATCATCGAAGTCCAGGTGCTGGCCGCCAGCGTCGACGATCGCCCGCCATTGGCCCACGGCCTGCCAGCTACGGGAGTCGGCTTGCCATTGGTTGCGCAATGAATCCTGATGGGCGCGCAAGGTGCCTTGGGCCATTTCCGGAAGCAGGGTGATTTCCCAGGGGGCTGCCAGCAGCGAATACGCGTAGTCGGCGATCAGTACCTGGCCGGCCTCGGTCGGGTGCACGGTGTCGTTGTAAATCAGCTTGGTCGGGTCCGGATTGGTGCCGCCGACGCCATACACCGGATTCCTGCAGGTGGTGCCGCTGAAGCACGTCTGGTTGAGGTTCTGGTCGGTGGCAAAACCAAAACGCCCGGGATCGGCAAAGGTTTCCTTGAGCAGCAACGGAATGTTCAGCGGGATGATCTGCGCATCGATTTGCGACAGGCGCTGTACCAGGGTCTGGTTGAACGCGCCGGCCAGGGTGCTGACGGCCCCTTGGAGCGGGGTGCCATTGACGGCAGGTGTCAGGCCCAGGTCCGGCAGCATCCATACCATTACATAACGGGCGCCAGCCTGTTGCAGCGCCTGGGCGCTGTCGGCCAGGCGCCCGGCTGCGGCCGAGGCCTGGTCGGGGCTGAGGACCAGGCCGTCGAGGAAGTCATTGCCGCCGCCGGAGAGAAAGTACAACGCGTTGGGGTCGGCTCGGCCCCCCGTTGATGCCAGGTATCCGGGACGTGTACGCAATACCTGCCCGGTGTCGCTGTCGGTGACGGTGGAGTTACCGGTGATGGCATCGTAGATCTGTTGGGTGGTGTAGCCGCCGACGGCCCAGTTATTGCCGTCTGGCTGGCCCAGCGCGGCGCGCTCCGGCGAGGTCGAGGCATTCAGGTCGCCCGGGGCAACCCCCAGCTTGCCGCCCAATAACGTCGAGGAGATCAGCGATGTGCTTTCGCCGCTGCCGTCGAAGTATTGCGGGCCGGTGCGGTTGGTGAAGCGATAGGTTGAGCCCGGTGCGCCAGGGTCGGCAAATGTACCGGCGTCGGCCAGGCTGTCACCGAAAACGACCATCGTCGAATAAGGCGAGGGCGCGGCGAAGGCTTGCGAGCATGCCAGCGCCAAGAGGCAGCCGACGATGGGGGTGAAATAGGGCATCTTGGTCATGAGTCCGTCCATGATTTTGTTTTTTTGTCAGCACTGTGACTGTAGCGCCCTTGGAAGGGTTCTGAAAAGTTTGACGCCAATTATCAGTCGGGCAGTTTCCCCCGTATTTGCGGCTCGATATTGCACCGTTGGCGAGGCTACGTTACTGTGCCTGAACGTATGAATGAGACCCTCTCCGTGTTGATCATCAGCAAACTCTTGATGCGAGTAGTCAAGGCACACGCCCGTTGGCGTTGGCGCGCCTAACTTTTCTCTACCGGCCCCGCCGGACCTGTACCGATTTGCCTTCTTCACCCTCTGTTAAACGCCCCTTGCCGGCCAACCCCGGCAACCGGAAAGTGCGTCTGGCAGCGGGTCACTCCCTTGGAAGGCCGTCATTAGAAGTCAGTGAATTCAAGAGGTTTTAACCCACATGTTGCTGATGATTGATAACTACGACTCCTTTACCTACAACGTTGTGCAGTACCTGGGCGAACTCGGCGCCGAGGTCAAGGTGGTGCGCAACGACGAATTGACCGTGGCCCAGATCGCCGCGTTGAACCCTGAACGCATCGTCGTCTCCCCAGGCCCGTGCACGCCGACCGAAGCGGGCATCTCCCTCGAAGCCATCCAATACTTTGCCGGCAAGCTGCCGATCCTGGGCGTGTGCCTGGGCCATCAGTCCATCGGCCAGGCCTTTGGTGGCGACGTCGTCCGCGCCCGCCAGGTAATGCACGGCAAGACCAGCCCGGTATTTCACAAGGACCAGGGCGTATTCCAGGGTTTGAACCTGCCGGTAACGGTAACCCGCTACCACTCGCTGGTGGTCAAGCGTGAAACCCTGCCCGAGTGCCTTGAGCTGACGGCCTGGACCCAGCTGGAAGACGGCTCGGTCGACGAGATCATGGGCCTGCGTCACAAGACACTGAACGTCGAAGGGGTGCAATTTCACCCGGAATCGATTTTGACCGAGCAGGGCTTCGAGCTGTTCGCTAACTTTCTCAAGCAGAGCGGCGGCACGCGCTAAGGACTTTTCATGGATATCAAGACTGCCCTGAGCCGTATCGTCGGCCATCTGGACCTGAGCACCGCTGAAATGAGCGATGTGATGCGCGAGATCATGACCGGTCAATGCACCGACGCGCAGATCGGCGCGTTCATGATGGCCATGCGCATGAAGAGCGAGAGCATCGACGAAATCGTCGGCGCTGTGTCGGTCATGCGTGAGCTGGCCGACAAGGTTGAACTCAAGACCCTCGACGGCGTGGTCGACGTGGTCGGCACCGGCGGCGACGGTGCGAACATTTTCAACGTGTCGACGGCTTCTTCCTTTGTGGTGGCCGCTGCCGGCTGCACCGTGGCCAAGCATGGTAACCGCGCGGTGTCGGGTAAAAGCGGCAGCGCCGATTTGCTGGAAGCAGCAGGTATCTACCTGAACCTGACCCCGGTACAAGTGGCGCGCTGCATCGATCATGTCGGCATCGGCTTCATGTTTGCCCAGTCCCATCACGGCGCGATGAAACACGCCGCCGGCCCGCGCAAGGACTTGGGCCTGCGTACCCTGTTCAACATGCTCGGCCCGCTTACGAATCCGGCCGGTGTGAAGCATCAGGTAGTGGGCGTGTTCAGCCAGGCGCTGTGCCGGCCATTGGCTGAAGTCCTGCAGCGCCTGGGCAGCAAGCACGTGCTGGTGGTGCACTCCAAGGATGGCCTCGACGAGTTCAGCCTGGCGGCACCGACCTTCGTGGCGGAGTTGAAGAACGACCAGGTCACCGAGTATTGGGTCGAGCCAGAAGACCTCGGCATGAAAAGCCAGAGCCTGCACGGCCTGGCAGTAGAAAGCCCGGCCGCCTCCCTTGAACTGATTCGCGATGCCCTGGGACGCCGCAAGACCGAAAACGGCCAGAAAGCCGCAGAAATGATTGTGCTCAACGCCGGTGCGGCGCTGTACGCCGCGGATCACGCCTACAGTCTTAAAGAGGGTGTTGCCCTCGCTCATGATGCATTGCATACCGGGCTGGCGCGCGAAAAGCTCGAAGAACTGGGTGCGTTTACTGCGGTGTTCAAAGTGGAGAATGAAGGATGAGTGTTCCGACCGTTCTGGAAAAAATCCTGGCCCGCAAGGCAGAAGAAGTCGCCGAGCGCCGTGCCCGGGTCAGCCTGGCTGAGCTGGAAGGCCTGGCGAAAACCGCTGATGCACCGCGTGGGTTCGCCAATGCGCTGATCAAGCAGGCCAAGGAAAAACAGCCGGCCGTTATCGCTGAAATCAAGAAGGCTTCGCCGAGTAAGGGCGTGATCCGCGAGATCTTCATCCCTGAAGACATCGCCAAAAGCTACGAGAAGGGCGGCGCGACGTGCCTCTCGGTGTTGACCGATATCGACTATTTCCAGGGTTCCGACCTGTACCTGCAGCAAGCACGTGCGGCGTGTTCGCTGCCGGTGATCCGCAAGGACTTCATGGTCGACCCTTACCAGATCGTCGAAGCCCGTGCCTTGGGCGCCGATTGCGTGCTGTTGATCGTCTCCGCACTGGATGACGTGAAAATGGCTGAACTGGCGGCCGTGGCCAAGAGCGTCGGCCTCGACGTGCTGGTGGAAGTGCACGACGGTGATGAACTGGAACGCGCGTTGAAAACCCTCGACACACCGTTGGTGGGCGTCAACAACCGCAACCTGCACACCTTCGAAGTCAGCCTGGAAAACACCCTCGACCTGTTGCCGCGCATCCCGCGCGACCGGTTGGTGATCACCGAAAGCGGCATCGTCAATCGCGCCGATGTGGAACTGATGGAAATCAGCGGCGTGTACTCGTTCCTCGTCGGCGAAACCTTCATGCGTGCCGAGAACCCGGGGGCTGAATTGCAGCGCCTGTTCTTCCCGGAGCGTGGCGTTGCCGTCAGTGGCTCGACCCTGGATTGATCATGACCCAGCCGGCGGCGATGACGGTCGAGGCAGGCCTTAAGGCCGAGCAGGATTTGCTCGCCGCGGTCTGTGCCGGCGAGCAACCGTTCGGCCTGCTGTTCTGGCAGCCCAGCGATCAGGCGTTGGTGATGCCTCGTCGTTTGAGCCGCCTTCCGGCATTCGAGACCGCCAGCCAGGTGTCGGCAGATGCCGGTTGGCCGGTGCTGCTGCGGGAAACGGGCGGTGAGCCTGTTCCGCAATCGGCAGCCACGGTCAATATCGCGTTGGTCTACGCGCCACCACGCAGTGAAGGTGACCAGGGCCGTATCGAAACCGGCTACCAGCGTCTGTGCCAGCCGATTTGCGACCTGCTGACCGAGTTGGGTGGCAACGCGTCGGTGGGCGAGATCGACGGTGCGTTTTGCGACGGTCGCTACAACGTCAACCTTGATGGTCGCAAAATGGTCGGTACCGCCCAGCGCTGGCGCCAGAGTGGCGGGCGCCCGGTGGGGTTGGTGCATGGTGCGTTGCTGCTGGATGACGATCGCGTCGAATTGATCGCCGCGGTCAATCGCTTCAATGAAGCGTGCGGCCTGGAACAACGGGTGCGCGCCGAAAGCCACATCGCCCTGCACGAAGCCTTTGCGGCGCCAGATGCGATTGCCCGGCTTGATACGTTGTACCGTCAGATGCTTGCGAGTTTCCTGCCGGTTTAACGCGTACCGAAGACCACCATGGTCTTGCCTTTGACATGCACCAGGTTGCGTTCCTCCAGGTCCTTGAGCACACGGCCAACCATTTCCCTTGAGCAACCGACGATCCGCCCGATTTCCTGGCGGGTGATCTTGATCTGCATCCCGTCGGGATGGGTCATGGCGTCCGGTTGCTTGCACAACTCCAGCAGGCAGCGGGCAACCCGGCCGGTGACGTCGAAGAACGCCAGGTCGCCGACTTTGCGCGTGGTGTCTCTCAGGCGCTGTGCGATCTGGCCGCTCAGGGCGTACAGAATGTCGGGATCCTGCTGGGCCAGTTCGCGAAATTTCGTATAGCTGATCTCGGCGACTTCGCATTCGACCTTGGCCCGCACCCAGGCACTGCGTTGCTGTTCCTTGCCGGCTTGTTCGAAAAGCCCGAGTTCACCGAAGAAATCACCGGTATTGAGGTAGGCGATGATCATTTCGCGACCATCGTCATCCTCGATCAGGATGGTGACCGAGCCTTTGATAATGAAGAACAGGGATTCCGAGCGCTCGCCCGCGCAGATGATGTTGTGCTTGGCTGGATGACGCCGGCGCTGACAATGCATCAGCAGTTTGTCGAGGTTCTTGATTTTGGGTGTGGGAGTAATAGCAACCATGGTTGTATCCCGAAAAGACTGCACGGTGTTGGTGAGCTTGTTTTTTTATCCAGCGCGATCAACGGCTAAGCTACATCATCCAATGGATGGCAATGCGCCATTGATTTGGCGCCAGCTTAACAGACACATTCTGACTTCATTAGGGAATTTACCCAGCAAACCCTGCTGTTGATCGCTTTCATGGGAAACGCTGCCGGCCCAAAGTGCTGTGCTAAGCTGGCGACCCTTTTTTAGCAGTGGAGTCTGGGCGATGAAGGCACGCATCCAATGGGCGGGCGAAGCCATGTTCCTCGGTGAGTCGGGCAGTGGCCACGTGGTGGTCATGGACGGCCCGCCGGAAGCCGGTGGCCGCAACCTGGGCGTACGCCCGATGGAAATGCTCCTGCTCGGTGTAGGCGGTTGCAGCAATTTCGATGTGGTGAGCATCCTGAAGAAGTCCCGCCAGGCGGTGGAAAGCTGCGAAGCATTCCTGGAAGCCGAGCGTGCCACCGAAGACCCGAAGGTGTTTACCAGGATCCACATGCACTTTGTCGTCAAGGGCCGGGCGCTTAAAGAAGCCCAGGTCAAGCGGGCCATCGAGTTGTCGGCAGAGAAGTACTGCTCGGCCTCGATCATGCTGGGCGCTGCGGGCGTTGCCATCACTCATGATTACGAGATCATTGAGTTGGGCTGATTCTTCAATCGGCAGGCAAAAAGAAAGGGCGCTTGATAGCGCCCTTTTTTGTTTTCTGCTGAAACTAGATGCGGTACGTGCTTTTGGTCATGACCTTGGCCAGCAGGCTCATGCCAAATTTCACCGGTGCCGGGAAGCGGAAGCCGCCCGCGTCCAGCGCGCTTTCGGCGTGATGTTCTTCATCAATGCGCATCTGCTCAAGAATCGCCCGGGACTTTTCGTCTTCAGCCGGCAGTTGCTCGAGGTGTTCATTGAGGTGTTTGCACACCTGATGCTCGGTGGCGGCCACAAAACCCAGGCTGACTTTGTCGCTGATCAGCCCGGCCACCGCACCAATGCCAAACGATAAGCCGTAGAACAGCGGGTTCAGCACGCTCGGATGGCTGTTCAACTGGCGAATGCGTTGTTCGCACCAGGCCAGGTGATCGATTTCTTCTTCGGCGGCATGTTCCATCGCAGCGCGCACTTGCGGCAGCTTGGCGGTCAGGGCCTGGCCCTGGTACAGCGCCTGGGCACAGACCTCGCCGGTATGGTTGATACGCATCAGGCCGGCGACGTGGCGGGTGTCGGTCTCGCTCATCTGCGCTTCGGGCCGCACGATGGCGGGCGACGGGCGGTGCGGTTGGCCGCTGAATGGCAGCAGCGTGCGCATGGCCGTATCGGCTTGCAGCAACAGACGATCAATCGGCGAGTAGTGACGTTGGGTAGTCATGCTGACCTCCGGGAAGAATCTCGGCGGCCAGTTTACCGCAAGAGAGGGGGACGCGTTTGCGCTGGGTCAAATTGCTTGTGTGGCGAGGGAGCTTGCTGCCGCTGGAGTGCGCAGCGCTCTCCTTTTTTGGGGCTGCTACGCAGCCCAGCGGGAGCAAGCTCCCTCGCCACAGGTAGTGCTCAGCCCGGCGGCCAGTTCATCTGGCGTTGACCCAGCACATGCATATGGATGTGATAAACGGTCTGCCCGCCATCTTCATTGCAGTTCATCACCACACGGAAGCCCTTTTCACAGCCTTGCTCCACCGCCAGGCGCTGGGCGGTGAACAGGATATGCCCGGCCAGTGCCTTGTCTTCCTCGGTGAGGTCGTTAAGGGTGCGGATCGGCTTTTTCGGGATCACCAGGAAGTGCACCGGGGCCATTGGCGCGATGTCGTGGAACGCCAGGACCTGGTCATCCTCGTAGATGATCTTCGCGGGTATTTCTCTGTTGATGATCTTGGTGAACAGAGTATCCACAGCTGTTTCTCCATTGTGAAAGTGCAGGGTGAGTGTACTCAGGCGATCAGCGCGGGCAATAGGCCTTGTTGATCGCGCCGGCGATTTTGCGGGTCAGCCAGCGCGGGCTCAGGCGCGGGCTGAATGCCAGCCAGCGATTACGCCGGCCGGGAATGATGATGGCTTTGTTCCTGGCCAGCGCACGCACGGTGTAGAGCGCGACTTCTTCCGGGCTCATCAACTGTTGGCTGCGATCCAGCTTGGCGGTGTCCATTTGGGCGGTGCCGAAGAATGCGGTGCGGGTCGGGCCGGGGCAAAGGACGGAAACCTTGATGCCGCAGGTCTTCAGTTCCTCGCGCAAGCCTTCGGAAAAGTGCAGCACGTAGGCCTTGCTGGCGTAGTAAGTGCTCATCCACGGGCCGGGTTGGAACGCGGCAACCGACGCGACGTTGAGAATCTGCCCGCCGCCGTGCAGGGCCATGGCGTTGCCGAGGGCGTGGCACATGCGGGTCAGGGCGAGGATGTTGACCTCCATCAGGTCCTGCTCGGTCATCCAGTCCTGCGCCAGGAACGGGCCGCTGGTACCGATGCCGGCGCAGTTGACCAGCAGGTCGATCTGCCGCTCGCCTTCTTCCAGTTCCAGCAGGAACCCGGAGAGCCGCAGGGGCTCGCCCAGGTCACAGGCGCGGAACAGCACCTCGACGCCGAAGCGCTGAGTCAATTCGATTGCAATGCTTTCCAACTGATCACGCTGGCGGGCCACCAGAATCAAGCTGCGGCCGCGACGGGCCAGTGCTTCGGCCAAGGCCAGGCCGATGCCGCTGGAGGCACCGGTGATCAGAGCGTAACGGGTCATGCGTTTCTCCATCGCAACGCTACCGGGCCTGTGACAGAGGCGTCACAGGCGTCGGGCGTTTTTCACTGTTGCGTAGAGTCTACAGGTTCGGCTGTGTCGTCAGCACTTTGCACATCGACTTCATCGACGGTGGTGGCCTGGTCGCTGTCGTCATCGGAGTTGATGGAGCTGCTTTCGTAGCTGCCACCTACATCGCTTTCCAGTTGATCCAGGTAGCCGCTCATGCCAACCAACACCGCGCCGGCAAATACCAGCGGAATGAATGCGAGCCACAATGCGGAGAGGATTTTCACCGCAGTGGAGTTACGCGGTGGTGGCGCGCCGTACTGGTTTGCGCCCGTGTTACCGGGGAGGACCATCAGCAGGATCGGGAAGATGCTGCCAACGAAGGGCACCAGGTGCAGGAACCACAGCCAGCCGGACCAGCCCAGGTCATGCAGGCGCTGCACGGTGATCTGTACGCTGACCCACACAGCGGCCACGAGTATGGCAATCCCCACGAGGAAGCCAATGACCATGGCAATCGTCGGAGAGACCGCAGCGATACCAAGTCCGACGGTGAAGAACACGCTGGAGACGAGGAGGATCACCACGCTCAGCACCAGCGTCCACGCCAGGAAGCGCAGGCGTCCGATCCGGCCGTTGACGGTGAATACCTTAAGGGTGGAAAACTCCGGCAGGTTCTCGCCAACCGCGGCTCGGGGCGGGGCGTAAGGCGATGCGGCGGGGCGGGTGTAGTCAGTCGCGCTGCCGGAGTCCGTTTCATGGGTTTCGGCAAGGCTGAAGGCGACCGGCTGCTCTTCTTCTATCCGCGCATCCACCCCGGCGTTTTTCAGCGCTTGCAGATAGGTCTCGGCATCGGCGCGGGAAAGGTCGCGTTTCAGCGCGACCGGGCGGCCGGTGAAAAGCTTTTCGATCGCGTCGACATCACTTTTGAACAACTCGGCGAGGTTCAGCTTGGCGGTGGTGCTTTCGACACCCGGGAGCAATGCGCCATCAAATACAATCTTGAAACGGTTGTCGCTCATGCGGGCATCCTTGTCACTTGAATAGGGGAGGCCTGCCTTGATCAGCAGGCTTTGGATCGCGGATCAGCGTGGCCAGCGTTCAGGCAATTGTGCCGCATGCTCGAGCGCCTTGCGGTATTCGGCATCCAGGCGGGCCACGAGTTCATCGACGCTGGGCAAATCATCAATCTCTCCGACGCCCTGGCCGGCGGACCACACGGTCTTCCAGGCTTTGGCTTCGTCGTTGAGTGGCTTGAGCTTGGAGCCAAAATTGACTTCACCCTTGCCTTGCAGCGCGGCGAGGTCGAAACCGGCATTTTCCAGGCTCTGGCGCATGAAGCTTGCGGGAACACCGGAGACGGCTGGAGTGTGCACGATGTCGGCGGCGCGCGATGTGAGCAGCATCTCTTTATAGGCATCCGGGGCATGGCTTTCGGTGGTGCCGATAAAACGCGTGCCGAAATAGGCCAGGTCGGCGCCGAGCAGTTGCGCGGCGAGGATTTCGTGGCCGTGGTTCAGGCAACCGGCGAGCAGCAGGGTTTTGTCGAAGAACTGACGGATTTCTGCGATCAGCGAGAACGGGCTCCAGGTGCCGGCGTGGCCACCGGCGCCCGCCGCAACGGCGATCAGGCCATCGACGCCGGCTTCAGCGGCTTTTTCGGCGTGGCGCCGGGTGGTGACATCGTGGAATACCAGGCCGCCGTAGCTATGCACCGCGTCTACCAATTCTTTCACCGCGCCCAGGCTGGTGATGACGATCGGCACCTTGTGCTCGACGCAGATCGCCAGGTCAGCTTCCACCCGCGGGTTACTGTTGTGCACGATCAGGTTGACCGCATAGGGCGCCGGGTTATCCAGCAGCGCCAGGCCCGCTTCGATTTCTTCCAGCCACGCCTTGAAGCCGCTGCTTTCCCGCTGGTTGAGGGCAGGGAAGCTGCCGACGATCCCGTTGCGGCAGCAGGCCAGCACCAGTTGCGGGTTGGAGATCAGAAACATCGGTGCAGCCACGACGGGCAGGCGCAGACTGTGTTCGAGCGAAGCGGGCAGCGACATTGGAAGTACCCCGAGTAATAGAGATTAGAACGGTTTGACCACGACCAAAATTACGATAGCCAGCAATATCAGAACTGGCACTTCATTGAACCAGCGATAAAAGACATGGCTGCGGGTGTTTTCGCCACGGGCGAAACGTTTTACCTGCGCGCCGCACATATGGTGGTAGCCGATGAGCAGTACTACCAGAGTCAACTTGGCGTGGATCCACCCGCCGGATTGAAAGATGGCCGGGTTGAGGTAGATCAGCCAGCCGCCGAACACCAGGCTGGCGATCATCGCCGGGCCCATGATGCCGCGGTACAGCTTGCGCTCCATCACGCTGAAGCGTTCCTTGCTGATGGTGTCCTCGCTTTGGGCGTGGTAGACGAACAGGCGCGGAAGGTAGAACAGCGCGGCAAACCAGCAGACGATGCTGACGATATGAAAGGCTTTGACCCATAGATAAAGCATTTTTAGTTATTCCCAGGTTCACGGTAGCTGAAGATAGTAGTGGCTCTTGCGTCTACACGTCATGTTGAAGGTTGTCGCAGGACGATACGAACCCTATTATCGACGGCTTTCCAGTGGGTTCGTTGAGGGCAGGTTTATGGTCAAGGTCGGTATCGTCGGCGGCACGGGTTACACCGGTGTCGAATTGCTGCGTCTGTTGGCTCAGCATCCGCAAGCTGAGGTGGTGGTGATCACTTCCCGATCCGAGGCCGGCCTGGCTGTGGCCGATATGTACCCGAACCTGCGAGGCCACTATGACGGCCTGGCGTTCAGCGTTCCGGATATCAAGACCCTGGGCGCGTGTGATGTGGTGTTCTTTGCCACGCCTCACGGTGTGGCCCATGCCCTGGCGGGCGAGTTGCTGGCCGCCGGCACCAAGGTGATCGACTTGTCGGCAGACTTCCGCCTGCAGGACGCCGATGAGTGGGCCAAGTGGTACGGCCAGCCTCACGGTGCACCGCAGTTGCTGGAAGAGGCGGTGTACGGCCTGCCGGAAGTCAATCGTGAGCAGATCAAGCAAGCACGCCTGATCGCTGTGCCGGGTTGCTATCCGACCGCTACGCAGTTGGGTTTCCTGCCATTGCTGGAAGCCGGGCTGGCGGATGCATCGCGGCTGATTGCTGACTGCAAGTCGGGCGTCAGCGGTGCTGGTCGTGGGGCCGCTGTAGGTTCGCTTTACTCCGAGACGTCGGAAAGCATGAAAGCCTATGCAGTCAAAGGCCATCGTCACTTGCCGGAAATTCGCCAGGGGCTGCGTCGTGCTGCGGGCAAGGATGTCGGCCTGACGTTTGTGCCGCACCTGACACCGATGATCCGCGGGATCCACTCCACACTGTATGCGACAGTCGTTGATCGCTCGGTAGACCTGCAGGCGCTGTTTGAAAAGCGCTATGCCAATGAGCCGTTCGTCGATGTGATGCCGGCGGGCAGCCACCCGGAGACCCGCAGCGTGCGCGGTGCCAACGTGTGCCGTATCGCAGTGCATCGTCCACAGGATGGTGACCTGGTGGTGGTATTGTCGGTCATCGACAACCTGGTCAAGGGCGCTTCGGGCCAGGCTGTGCAGAACATGAACATCCTGTTTGGCCTGGATGAGAAGCTGGGCCTGTCCCACGCGGGCATGCTGCCGTAAATTTTCTGCTGTTGCGCAAAGGCCCGTTGATCGGGCCTTTCGTGTTTTTAATGGCCGCTGCGCAGATTGATATACCGTAACAATAGTTGACCGCTTTTCTAGGAGAAGCGGATAATGCCCGCCATCACGCATATGGCGGCGCTACGCCGGGAGATTATCAGCATGAGCGTTGAATCCTTCACCCCCACGGCTTTGCAATTCACCCACGGTGCTGCGCACAAGGTGAAGAGCCTGGTCGATGAAGAGGGTAATGATCGCTTGAAGCTGCGCGTATTTGTTACGGGCGGCGGTTGTTCAGGGTTTCAGTACGGTTTTACCTTCGATGAAGACGTGGCCGATGACGACACCATCGTTGAGCGCGAGGGCGTCAGCCTGGTTGTCGATCCGATGAGCTTCCAGTACCTGGCAGGAGCCGAGGTGGACTATCAGGAAGGTCTGGAAGGTTCGCGCTTCGTGATCAAGAACCCGAATGCCACCACCACTTGTGGTTGCGGGTCTTCGTTCTCGATCTGATCGACAGCGGATATAAAAACGCCGCTTGGCCTTGATAGGGCCAAGCGGCGTTTTGCTGTGTGGGATTCAGGCGGGGTAGATCGCGCCGAGTACACGAAGGCCGCGGGCGCCGGTGACGCTGGGGCGGTTGGCGGCGATGCCTTCCAGACAGCAATGGGCCAGCCAGGCGAACGCCATGGCTTCGACCCAGTCAGGGTCTACGCCGCAGGTGGCGGTGCTGCTGACCTGGGTCGCCGGCAGCAGGGCGCTCAGGCGGCTCATCAAGGTTGCGTTGTGGGCGCCGCCGCCGCAGACCAGCAGGGTTTCGGTCTGTGGTTGGGCGGTTTGCAGGGATTCGACGATGGTCAGGGCAGTCAGCTCGAGCAATGTGGCTTGCACGTCCTGGGCTGCGAATGGCGGCAATCGTCCCAGGTGATGCTCAAGCCATCCCAGGTTGAAGACTTCGCGACCGGTGCTTTTTGGCCCCTTGGTCACAAAGAACGGATCGCTGAGCAATGCCTTGAGTAGCTGGGGTTCAACCTTCCCGCTGGCAGCCCACTGGCCATCGCGGTCGAAGTTCTCGCCGCGTTGCTGGTGAATCCAGGCATCCAGCAGGACATTCCCCGGGCCGCAGTCGAAGCCCGCGACCGGTTTGCCGGTCTCGATCAGGCTGAGGTTGCTGAAACCGCCCACATTCAGTACGGCGCGGTTGCCCGTACGCTCGCCAAACAGTGCCTCATGAAATGCAGGCACCAGCGGGGCGCCTTGGCCTCCGGCGGCGACATCGCGGCTACGGAAATCACTGACGACGGTGATTTCCGTCAATTCGGTGAGCAGCGCCGGGTTGCCGATCTGCACGGTAAAACCCCGTGCAGGTTCGTGACGAATGGTTTGGCCGTGGCTGCCAATCGCTCGAATGTCCTGGGGCTTGAGGTTCTCCTGATCGAGTAGGGCGTGAATACCTTGGGCGGCAAGCGTCACCCAGTTCTGCTGCGCGAGCGCCGAACGGGCAATCTCGTCCGGGCCGCTGGCGCACAGGCCAAGCAGCTCGGAACGCAGGGATTCAGGCATGGGGATGTAGTGGGTGGCGATCAGCTTGATCGCCGGGCCTTGCTCGATCAGCGCAATGTCCAAGCCATCAAGGCTGGTCCCGGACATCACACCTATATAGAGCGACATGGCTTAGCGCTTCGCCGAAGCCAGGAGAGTCGAGCGCTCCTGGTCCATGCGGGCCATCAATGGCTGGCTCTGCTGCAGGAAGCGAGCGCGCTCGGCCTTGGCGATGGGGTCGGCCATTGGCAGCTTCTGGCCCAGTGGGTCGACGTGCACGCCGTTGACCTGGAACTCGTAGTGCAAGTGCGGGCCGGTGGACAGCCCGGTAGTGCCGATGTAACCGATCACCTGGCCCTGCTTGACGTTGCCGCCGGTCTGGATGCCCTTGGCGAAACCTTGCATGTGGCCATACAGCGTGCGGTAGGTGGCCCCGTGCTGGATGATCACGGTGTTGCCGTAGCCGCCACGGCGACCAGCCAGCAAGACCTTGCCGTCACCGGCAGCCTTGATCGGCGTGCCACGCGGGGCGGCGTAGTCGACGCCTTTGTGAGCGCGAATTTTGTTCAGAATTGGATGCTTGCGACCCATCGAGAAACGCGAGCTAATACGGGCGAAGTCAACCGGGGTACGGATGAACGCCTTGCGCATGCTGTTGCCGTCGGCGGTGTAGTAGCTGCTGTTGCCTTGTTTGTTGGTGTAGCGCACGGCGGTGTAGGTCTTGCCACGGTTGGTAAATCGCGCAGAGAGGATGTTGCCGGTGCCGACGACCTTGCCGTTGGCGACCTTCTGTTCGTAGATCACGTCGAATTCGTCACCCTGGCGAATGTCCTGGGCGAAGTCGATGTCGTAGCCAAACACGCTGGCCATGTCCATGGTCATGCTGTGGGACAGGCCGGCGCGGGCGGCGGACTGCGACAGCGAGCTGTTGATCACGCCGTGTACATAGGCGGAGCGCATGACCGGCTTGGTGGTGATGCGGTTGAACGCAAAGCCCTTGGCGCCTTTGGTCAGGGTGATGCTTTCCAGGTCGCTGACGTTGCTGTGCAGGTTGGTCAACTGGCCGTCGGGCGCCAGTTCGAATTCAAGCTTCTGGCCATGCTTGAGTTGGGTGAATTGCTTGGCCTGCTTGTCGCTTGCCAGTACATCGTTGACCGTCGCGGCGGGGAGGCCGACCTTTTCGAACAGGGTCGAAAGGGTGTCGCCCTTGGCAACAATGACTTCCCGGTGCAGCGGGTTCTTGGGTGCCTCTACTACCGCAGGTTCGGCCTGCGCGGTTTCCTTGGTGTCTTCGGCGCTGCTTTCGATCTGGGCAAACGGCGATTCGGCTGCGCCATTTGTGGCTTGAAGTGCGTCGGAAGCGTCTTGATCTTGTGTCAGTTGCTCAACCGGACTTTCAAGGTCAAGGCTTAGGGTTGTTCGTTTGGCTTCTACGTCGCTGGAAGGAAATACCAGGAGTGCCAGGCTCAGAAGGGCGGCGATCCCACTTGCGGCGAGCAGGTGGGTCTTCGGGTAAAGCGGCGGCGCTTTAGACGGTTCTGTGGTCATAAGTAATTTTGACTTTGAAAAGATGAATTGGAAAAGATGAATGACATGATGAAGATGAAATAACTGTATAAAATATAACCAAATCATCTGTGGTGCAAGCTTGCGAACGCTGGGCTTGCTGAACGGTGTCCGTGCGCAGGGCAAAACTTGTAATTAGTCCCTGATCTTGTATGGTTGGTTCCCTTTTGAATCTGAGCCTTGCGGGTCTGTTATGAAGTCGGTTGAAGAGCAGCTAGCGCTGATCAAACGTGGTGCGGAAGAACTGTTGGTCGAAGCTGAGCTGATCGAAAAGCTCAAGCGTGGCCAGCCCCTGCGTATTAAGGCCGGCTTTGATCCGACGGCGCCGGATCTGCACCTTGGGCATACGGTGCTTATTAATAAGCTGCGCCAGTTCCAGGAGCTGGGGCATCAGGTAATCTTCCTTATAGGTGACTTCACCGGGATGATCGGCGATCCGAGCGGCAAGAGCGCTACGCGTCCGCCGCTGACCCGTGAGCAGGTTCTCGATAACGCCGAGACCTACAAGACCCAGGTCTTCAAGATTCTTGATCCGGCCAAGACCGAGGTGGCCTTCAACTCCACCTGGATGGATCAGATGGGGCCGGCGGATTTCATTCGTCTTACGTCCCAGTACACCGTTGCTCGCATGCTCGAGCGCGATGACTTCGATAAGCGCTACTCCACTAATCAGCCGATCGCTATCCATGAGTTCCTGTACCCATTGGTTCAAGGGTATGACTCGGTGGCGTTGCGTGCCGATGTCGAGCTGGGCGGTACTGATCAGAAGTTCAACCTGCTGATGGGGCGTGAGCTGCAGCGTGCGTATGGGCAAGAGGCTCAGTGCATTCTGACGATGCCGTTGCTGGAAGGGCTGGATGGCGTCAAGAAGATGTCCAAGTCCCTGGGTAACTATGTCGGTATCCAGGAAGCGCCGGGTGTGATGTACGGCAAGCTGGTTTCGATTCCGGATGCGCTGATGTGGCGTTACTTCGAACTGTTGAGTTTCCGCTCGATGGATGAGATCAATGCATTGCGTGCTGAAGTGGAAGCTGGGGCTAACCCGCGGGATGTGAAGATCAAGCTGGCTGAAGAGATTGTTGCGCGCTTCCATGGTGAAGAGGCTGCGGCCAGTGCTCACCGTGCTGCGGGTAACCGTATGAAGGATGGCGAGCTGCCGGATGATCTGCCTGAGATTGAATTGACTGCTGGCGAGGCAATGCCGATCGCTGCCGTCCTTAATAAGGCGGGCCTGGTGAAGAACTCGGCGGTGGCGCGCGACCTTCTGGGGTCTGGCGGTGTACGTATAGATGGTGAGGTTGTCGATCGCACCTTTATATACGAACTGGGCGCGACCCACGTTTGCCAGGCCGGCAAGAAGGCATTTGCGCGTATTACGCTTAAATCCGAATAAACCTGAAATTAACTGTTGACGGCGTTTTATATCTGTCTATAATTCGCCCCACTTCCGGCGCAGTCGAAACGGAAAACTCCTTGGTAAACAAAGAGTTATGTAGGTTTCGACAGCGAGCTGCTTCAGATCATCGAAGCCCAGAAGGAGTTAGTAAGGCAGTGTTGTTTGGCCTTGTTAACGTTTCGATCTTCTCGGTCGAAGGCGGAGAAAAAGAGGTGTTGACAGCAGCGTGTAACGCTGTAGAATTCGCCTCCCGCTAACGAGAGATCGGAAGCGCA